>JAWXBH010000013.1:0-18230 GCA_034439935.1 bacterium | reverse complement strand
AGTTATATGTGTATAGGGTTTCATTTTTTAAAAATAACTGGAATGTTTTTGATTTTGCAATAGTAGGAATAGCTTTAATTCCGGCTTCTGGTTCACTTGCTATTTTAAGATCTTTAAGAATTTTCAGATCACTGAGACTAATTAAAAACGTTCCGAGACTTAGATTTATAGTTGAGTCACTTTTTCATTCATTACCAAGTTTGTTATGGATATTTGTATTACTGGCATTAGTGTTTTATGTTTTTTCAGTTATAGGGACAAACTTTTTCGGAGCAGCTTTTCCTCAATGGTTTGGAAATTTGGGTAGCACAATGTTTTCACTTTTTCAGATTATGACTCTGGAAGGATGGGCTGAAATGTCAAGAGCAGTAATGGAAAAATATCCATTGGCTTATATATACTTTATTTTATTTATTCTTCTTGCCTCATATACCACTCTCAATATATTCATAGCAATTGTTGTAAACACAATGAGTGAAATTCAGCAAAAAATCGGCGCTGATGAAGTTAAAAAAATCGGAAATATTATTCAGGATGAAAATGAAGTATTAAAAGAAGATATAAAATTTCTGAAAAACCATTTAATCAAAATGGAAGAAAGGTTATTTAAGAAAATTGATTAAATTTCATTGATACTATACCATAATTTAAAATCCTCTTCTGTCATGATAAAATCACAGGAAATAGATTTTAAATTAATCTATGTTAATATAAATATTTCTGAATAATTGATTAACCTTCTACTTTTAAAAAATATCTGATTTTAATTTTCTCCCCACCTAATGAACAGTTGTCTTAGGTTGACTGACCGCGCCAGTAAACTGCCACATCGAGCAAAATCCCCCGAAGTTGTTGTTCCCAAAACATATGATGAAATGACTTTAAAAGAACACTTGCAAACTGCAAAATCAAAAATTCAGGATTTAAAGAATATCAGTTCAGATAAATATTTTGACCACCCATTTTTTGGAAACTTGACACTAGATAGTATAATAAAATTTCTTGAAATACATACAAATCACCATTTAGAAATTATAAACCATATTTTGAAAAGCAATAAGCGGTCAGGCTTCCGACACCACTCGTAACCTCTGACACCCTTCGACATTAATCCCTCTAAACATACTTCCAAAAATATCAACCGATGAAAGTAACTTCCTGATATTTAAGGTGCGACAATTATTTGTATTTTTTATCAAGATTTAATCTGAGAGTTTTCTGATTAATACTGATTGTTTTCCTAAATATGTTTTGGTAATTTGTCTTTGAAATTTATTACTATGTGCTCTTCAGGGATATTTCAAAAAATTGCAAACCAATAGAATACTTGTTTGAAGGAATGACCGGAGGAAATATATCATGCGAAGCATTCTCATCTGTCTGAAGGATTAAGCTAATTGAACAAACTTAGTCGTCGCCGAATGAAATTACGCTAAATGATATCCTGCTTTTGACTCGGATCATTATCCTAATTAGGCACAGCTGGCTTTGCGCCCTAACATTTAAAACATACCCGTGTAAAATGAAAATAAATTTAACAAAATGGTCAAGGATCTACTATAACAAGGTTACAGAAAGTATAGCATTTTACCCTGCGCTTATCGCAGTTGGCTTTTTGTTGCTATCGTGGGGAATGCTCGAAATAGATTTCTCAGAATGGGGGAAGCGTGTGAAGGGAGGCTTAAGCTGGCTGAGCCTTAAAGATGCCAGCACGGCGCGGTCCATTATAGCTACTGTCGCAGGCGCTATTATATCTCTAACCGTTTTTAGTTTTTCAATGGTGATGATTGTACTAAACCAGGCTGCATCTCAAATGAGCAATCGTGTGCTGACGAGCATGATTGAGAATCGCTTTCAGCAGGTAATTCTTGGGGTTTATATCGGTACCATTGTATACGCACTTTTTTTACTAAGCACCATCCGCGATATTGACAGCGGTGTTTATATACCCGCATTAAGTATTTACCTGCTTATTATTTTAACAGTTATAGATATTTTTCTTTTCATTTATTTTTTGGATTATGTAACACAAACGGTAAAATACGAAACCGTTATTCATCGTGTGCAAAAACATACAATGGCAACCATGGAGAAAAAGTTTGAAGACCTTAAAGAGGAAAATGTTTCATGGAGCCACTTGCCTTTTATTGAAATAAGATCAGATGAGTCAAATTATTTCCAGGGCTTTAATGTAAAAAAGCTATTGAAGATAGCCAGTGAAAAAAATCTTTATATCTGTTTTTTGTATAAACAGGCAACGTATTTAATAAAGGGAGTTGTGTTTATGAAGGTGTATGGCACCGGGATAATTGATGAAGAATGTAAAAATGACTTATTATCCACAACAGATTTTTTCAAAGGCCAACCTATAGACAGGAATGCGGAATATGGTTTTAACCAACTTGCAGAAGTTGCCATAAAAGCTTTGAGCCCGGGCATTAACGATCCCGGCACGGCAGTTATAAGCCTTCATTCATTGTCTGATTTATTTGCTTATAAACTATACCACAATCTTCCTTCCATTAGACTCGACGATGAAGGAGTCAAAAGAATTTATATACCGTGTTCTTCATTCAATGATATGTTTGAAAAATGCATAAATCCCATTTGGAACTATGGGAAGAAGGATGATTATATTCAATTTGAATTATTGCATATAATCGAACAATTAAAAACTGCAGACGTTAAAAATTGGTATTCTGAAACATTTGACACATGGACCTCAAAAATACAGATGCAAATAAAATCGGATTTTAGAAAATGAACAATTAAGCAGGGAGTACAACACATGTTCAGCAAAAATTACTCAACATTCCTCCTGCGCTCATTATTATTGCACAGTTGTTAATAGTGCGCGACAGGCGGCTGGGGACTGTTTTTGGCAACTCCTCTAACTGTAATTTTAATTATTTTTAGTGCATGAGTTGTATCTTAAAAAAACAAAAGTCATTGATGAAGGATAATAGTTGAATAAACGTTTGTAAAAAATTTGGTTTTAACACTGACAATATAGGTCAAACAATACGCAAAAAATCTTAATGCATTTATGAAAACTTCAGAAGCCGAAGAAGCTGAAGAAATAGAAATTTTAAAAAATGATCTAAAGATACAAAGCGCCTTAAAAGAATCCTCAATTAATCCGCAAAGACAAAGTGCAGTTTTTAAAAAAGAAGATGCTCCGGTATTAGGAATAACAGCTATTATATTTTCGGTATGTGGCATTTTGTATTTTCTTTTGGGGTGGAAGTATTTTCCCATAAGCAACACCTATATTCCACTTGTGCAAAAGATTGTGCTGGCAGTAATGTTCATTTCATTTGTTTTGGTAGTAACCCGAATATTGAAAAAAGTTTTAAGTAAAAAAGTTGAGGATCCAACAACTCTTTATAATTTCAACAGAATTGCTGACCTTCTTGCTACCATTATCATATTTACAATCATTCTTTCTCTTCTATTTGCCAACTGGTATGCAGCTATGATCTCCTTTGGCATTATGTCGCTTATACTTGGCTTCGCACTGCAAAATCCCATCACCAGTTTTTTTGCCTGGATATACATTCTTATTCGCAAGCCATACGAAGTTGGTGACCGTATAAAAATAGGCAACGTCTTTGGTGATGTAATTAGTGTACATTATATTGATACTACACTTTGGGAGTTTAATGGTGATTATTTGTCGGGAGATCATCCAAGTGGTCGCATCATCAAGTTTGCCAACTCAAAAGTATTTAATGAGTATGTCTATAATTACTCGTGGCCCTTGTTTCCGTTTATCTGGAACGAGATAAACTTGTTTGTATCTTACGAGAGCGATTTAAAGTTTACCGGTGAAACTATAAGGCAAACAGTTGAAAAAGAAGTTGGCGAAGCAATGGTTCGCCGGGTAAAACGTTTCAAGAAAATTCTTGCTGATACCCCGGTGGATGAACTCGAGGTAAGTGAATATCCGTCTGTCATTTTGAGGGCTCATGATAACACATGGATTGAAGTGATAGTACGTTACCTTGTGGAGCCAAAAAATTCGGGCAGGGTTAAAAAGAAGTTGTTTGAAACGTTAATGGAAGAACTTAAAAAATACCCGGAGAAAATAATGTTTCCAAAAACAAATATACGATGATACTGCATCCTTGAATCTTTGACAAACCCTTACAAAGAATTAAAGAATATTAATAGGCAGCAAAATTGTTAGTAAAAACGAGCTAACTTCAAAGAGGAAATTTGCAAGATTTATTCTTCTTATATCCTTGTACAGTCAGAAAAACTTTTAGATGCCCAAAGAAGGGTTGCTTATAACAAGGTATAGGCAAGTATAACAGACCCGAAACAGAAGACAACAATTGACAACAATAATGAAATTAACAAGACTTTTCAACGAATTCTTTAACAGCGAAAAAACAGGTGGACTGATTTTAATTTTCGTGACAGTTCTTTCACTTGGACTTGCAAATTCGCCCTGGCAGACAAATTATATTAGCTTTTGGTATTCCGACCTTGGCGGACACACTATCCTTCACTGGATTAATGACGGACTTATGACAATTTTCTTTCTGCTCATTGGCTTAGAGTTAGAAAGAGAAATTTATCACGGAGAACTTTCAGACATAAAAAATGCTTCATTACCAATCTTTGGTGCTTTGGGTGGTTTACTTGTTCCTGCAGGACTTTATTTACTGCTCAACTTCGGGACAGACATGCAAGCAGGAGCAGGTATTCCTATGGCTACTGACATTGCTTTTGCAATTGGCATTTTATCTCTATTGGGAAATCGTGTTCCGACCTCTCTAAAAATATTCCTGACAGCATTGGCGGTAATGGACGACATAGGAGCAATAATCATAATTGCAATTTTTTATACGACTTCAATAGCATTTGTAAATTTATTTATTGCTTTAGGCATTTTCGGACTTTTACTCGTTCTAAACCGGCTGAAAGTTCACAACCTGATTCCCTATTTAATTGGTGGTGTTGCAATGTGGTATTTTATGTTGAATTCAGGTGTTCACGCTACAATAACAGGCGTTTTGCTAGCCTTTGCAATTCCATTTGGCAACGGTGGAGAGAAATCGCCTTCATTCATTCTTCAACATTTCTTACACAAACCTGTTGCGTTTTTTATTCTACCCTTGTTCGCAATTGCTAATACTTGCATTGCGGTTGGCGATGGTTGGCAAAGCGGTTTAGGACAAACAAACAGTTTGGGAATTATGGTAGGACTCGTAATTGGAAAACCTTTAGGAATTTTTCTTTTTTCATTTATTGGTGCCGGTCTAGGGCTTTGTGTTTTGCCGACAGACTTGAAATGGAAAAATATTATCGGAGCGGGATTTTTAGGCGGTATTGGTTTTACAATGTCAATCTTTATTGCGCTTCTTGCATTTGACAATGTAGACATAGTAAACAATTCAAAAATTGCAATTCTTATTGCTTCACTTATTGCAGGATCAATCGGGTTTCTATGGCTTAGACTGACACTAAAAGCACAAGTTGAAACTGTTAAAACCGATTGATGATAAAAAATGACTGCCACTATCAAGGTATTGGCGAATATTAAACAACGAGGAGCAAAAACATTAAACCACGAATTCACAAAGACTAAAAAAAAAATATTAAATATGATCTTCGTGCCTTTGTGTCTCGTTGGTTTTCTTTAAAGCTTTAATGACGAAGAGCAAAAACATTAACATACGAGGCACAAAGACTCGAAATATTGCGGGTGGCGTGCAAGTTGGAGCTTATGCTTCTAAGCCGTTACATCTCAAGCCCCGAACCGTTATGTGCAACCCTATTGGGAAACAACATTCAAACTAAATTAGCTACAAAATAAACATGGATTTTCAAATTCTCCTTTCAAACCTAACCAGTCCACCTTTGCTTTTTTTTGTGTTGGGAATTATTGCTACAAATGTTAAAAGTGATTTGGAGATTCCTGCATCCTCCAGTAAATTTATTGCACTTTATCTTTTATTTTCGATTGGTTTTAAAGGCGGACAAGAGTTAACACATAGCGGCTTTACGAATGAAATTGTGAATTCGCTTTTATTCGGAATGGCTTTGGCATCATTAATTCCGGTTTACACTTTTTTTATTTTGAAAAGAAAATTAAGCATAAGCGATGCAGGGGCAGTGGCTGCTGCTTATGGTTCGGTAAGTGCAGTAACTTTTGTAGCTGCTGCCTCATTTTTAGAAGCACAAAAAATATCTTTTGGCGGACACATGGTTGCGGTTATGGCACTGATGGAATCTCCGGCGATTATTGTGGGTGTTATATTAATGATGAAATTTGATAAGGAAAGGAAAGACGAAGTGAGTTTAAAATCCGTTATTCAACATTCGTTTACCAATGGAAGTGTACTGATGATTTTAGGAAGTTTAGTGATTGGATTAATTGCAGACACCAAACAAGCCGAAGGAATAAAGCCATTTACAACAGACATCTTCAAAGGGTTTCTTGCAATCTTTTTATTAGAAATGGGAATGGTAACTGCAAAAAGATTTTCTGCATTTAAAAAGTATGGTTGGTTCGCTTCATTGTTTGCTATCATCATTCCTACTGTCAACGGATGCCTTGTAGCGTTCATAAGTCAATATGTAACGCAAGATGTTGGCAACCGATTTATCTTTGCGATACTTGCCGCAAGTGCATCTTACATTGCAGTGCCGGCTGCTATGCGTTTAGCTGCACCCAAAGCCGATCCCGGGCTTTATATACCAATGGCATTAGGAGTAACATTTCCGTTCAACATTACCATAGGGATGCCCTTATATTTTATTATCGTTAGTTCTCAAGGATGAAGCAAACTACAATAGAAATATAAAATAAACAGCTATAATTTTCACCAACGATTATTCTTTAATTGTTTTTTCCAAAACCTTCCAATTCAATATGACACAACATCAAAATTAAGGTAGTCTATTCTACTGCATGACATTGTGACAAGACATCTAAGGGCAACACATAATAGTATTCGTTTTGATTTAGGTGTTTTTGTCCTGATAATGCCCGAACGCAAAGCTCAGAAACGTTAGCTGCAATTTTAAAAACTTGATAAACATAAAAAGATATGGACAAAAAGACAACAGACATTTGTGATATTCACGCAGATAAAATTGAAATTGCACACTCAATTGAATTTAAGGATTATGGTGGTAAAAAAATATTTTCCGGACAGATTGTAACCGTCAAATGTTTTGAAACAAACCCTTTAGTAAGAAAAGCTTTGGAACAGGATGGATGTGGAAAAGTATTAGTTGTTGATGGTGGTGCTTCCATACGATGTGCATTACTTGGCGATAATATTGGTGAGCTTGCAGTTAAAAATAAATGGAATGGGATCATAGTAAATGGCTGCATTCGTGATTCTGCTGCACTTTTACAATTAGATATTGGTATTAAAGCTTTGGGTACAAATCCGCTGAAAAGTTTTAAAAGAAACGAAGGAGAAGATAATATCAGTTTGTATTTTGCCGGAGTAAATTTTGTACCAAATGGCTATGTCTATTGTGATGAAGATGGAATTGTAACTTCAAAAGAAAAATTATAAATATAGAAGAAGCATTAATAGAATCTTTAATGGGTGCATAAGACAACATGACGATGAGTTTCGTTAAAATATTCCATCTTCTATTTTGATAATCAAATTGACGGCTACGAATTGTTTTTACATGTGTTAACTTGTGTTAACAATCTGAAAGTTTTATTTTTATATTTCACTTTTTGGAAAAGTAAAATATATTGGAATAAATATTTAATATGAACTCGAAATTTAACGAAGCATTGGAACTTATAGATTCTCTTCCTTATGGGAGGAGCAGGAACAGTTGATTGAGATTGAAACAAAAAGAATTATAGAAAAGAAAAGAAAAATATTAGCACAGAATATTAAGGAAGCTCAAGCAGATATAGAAATAGAAAATTATGTTACAAGAGGTGTCGAAGAAATTATGAAAGCCGTTGATGAAGAAGTTAAATCTGACAAAGAAATTTAAAAAAGATTCTGTTAAGTTGATTTCCGGTAATTCCGCATTATGAAATAAACTATCCGACGTTCTTGTAATGAAGCATTGTGCTAAATTCAACAATAGAAATTCTAATGAAATTTGGTGCTAAAAATCCGCCACTTCGCCAAACCGTAAACGTTATGCAAGTCCTATTTCTAAATCAATATTGTTCAAAAACGAATGGAGACCAGAAACCATTACAAAAACGGGGCAAACCCGAAAAGCCATAAGAGTAGGAATTAAAAAATAACAAACATGAAAAAGTATTTAGTCAAAGGAACTTATAACTCTGATGGAGCAAAGGGGTTAATTCAGGAAGGTGGATCCGGACGCAGAACTGCTATTGAAAAAATGTTGGAAGAAATGGGTGGCAAATTGGAGTCATTTTATTATGCATTTGGTGAGGAAGATGTGTATGTAATTGTTGAACTCCCCGATGATATTTCTGCTACAGCCGTTTGGTTAACAGTCAATGCTGCGGGTCTGGTTAAGATCTCAATGACTGTGCTGCTTACAGCAGCCGATATAGATGCAGCATCTAAAAAATCTGTTAGCTACCGGGCTCCCGGTAAAAACTAACAACAAACATTTTGTTCAATAAAAGTATCCTTCTCAATTATTGCAACAATTGAGAAAGCATTTTTATATAACTGATATATGGCGAACATGGCGGTTGACGTGCAAGTTTTGACTTTGTGCCTCTAATGAACTGTAGTGGCAGGTTGAAAATTCGTGCTTCAAAACCGCCACAGCGCCGATATCCGAACCGTTACCTGCGTTGCAAAAATCGAGCAACTAACATTAAATCGACATGAAGAAAAAACTAATTGATAACTTTCCCTTTGTATCTTATACAAAGCAAACTTATGAAATTAATGAAATGGGCTTACGCAGCCGGCTTTTTTTTGAATGGATGAACACACGTAGAACAGTTCGTGATTTTTCAGATAAAGTCATTCCCGAAAATATAATTGAAAACATAATTCTTTCTGCATCTACGGCACCTTCAGGCGCGCACAAACAACCATGGACATTTTGTGTGGTAAAAAATCCTGAAATAAAAAAACAAATCCGCTTATCTGCTGAAAAAGAAGAAAAAGAAAGTTACGAAAACAGGATGACGGATGAATGGCTCAGAGATCTCCAACCTATAGGGACCGATTGGCATAAACCATTTTTAGAAACCGCTCCTTACCTGATTGTTGTTTTTAAGAGAAGCTATGAACTGGAAAACAATAATTACAAACATCAAAATTATTATGCAGTTGAAAGCTGCGGTATTGCCTGTGGATTTTTACTTACTGCAATTCATGATGCAGGATTGGTAGCATTAACGCATACACCAAGTCCAATGAATTTTCTATCCAAAGTTTTAAACCGCCCCGAAAATGAGAAGCCCTTTTTATTAATTCCTATCGGGTATCCTGCAGAAGAATGCTGGGTTCCGGATTTAAAAAGAAAAAATATTTCAGAAGTTTGTGTTTGGATTTAGGACTGGGATTGAACGAAACATTTGGAGTTTTTTTTGGTGGCTACTTTGCCTCAATGGGAATTTTTGCTTTTGGTTGTGCAGCAGGAAATTGTTATGCTGGCAGATGCAGCACAGAAGTAATTCATCAAAACAAAACCGGAAGTTCAGGATAATACTTAAGAATACCGCACTGCCTGTAGCCCCAAACCTTTACCTGCAAGCGTAAAACGACACACCACTAAAAATGAACAGACAAACTTAGACCTATATAATCTTTGTCACAGTAATGAGAAAATATAATAGTTACTTTTGAATTAATAATTTAAATCACTTAAAATAAACAAAATGGATAATACAAATCGAATCGGAATTAACAAAGACAAAGCAAAACATTTAGCAGAAAAACTAAATGAACTATTGGCAAACTATTCTTTTTTTTACCAGAATACTCGCGGGTATCATTGGAACATTAAAGGAGAAAAATTCTTTGAACTTCATTTAAAGTTTGAAGAATTGTATAATGACTTACTCTTGAAAATAGACGAAGTTGCTGAAAGAATTTTAACATTGGGACATACACCAAAGCATAATTTTGCAGACTATCGCACAACTTCAAAGATCAAAGAAAGTATTCAGGTAAGTGACGGTACAAAAGCTGTTGAAGATATTTTGAATTCATTTCAAACAATTATAATACTTCAACGTGAACTTCTCACCATTTCAGCAGACGCTGAAGACGAAGGCACAAATGCTTTAATGAGTGACTATATCAGGTTACAAGAAAAATTAGTTTGGATGTATTCTTCATTTCTGAATAAATAACTTTTAAACAATAAAATTATTAACGGTAATTACAGTGTTGCAATTGAGCTCTTTCCAATGGACTTATTTATGACTTATGGGCTTCTATAAATTTATCTTCAATGGAATTAAAAAAAAATTTTATGTGCAGCATGAATTATCTTTATCACAGAGTACCAAAAAGTGTTCGGGGAAATATTCTTTATCCGCTGAATACATTAAAAGAAATATATCCTGATATTTACGAACAGCGATTAAAAAATTACGCCGGGCGTGAATCTATAATGCAGCATCGCATTCCGGTAATGGATTGTTTATGGAATGATGTTTTACATTTTAGTCCAGTCTATCCGGGTGAGGTAAAGCAAGCTCTTATTGAAGCAGGGAGGAATCCGGATTTTGAGATGACTAGTTATCAGGTAGATGCGAAATTACTTACACCGGGAAATACAATCGTATTTTTATATGCTCATGACGAGGTGAAGGACAAGTTAAACCCGAAAAATTTTACGGCATACAATTCTGACGAAGTGTCAAAATATTCATCAATGCCTCAGGCGACCAAAGATTACTATAAGGAAATTATCGGAGAAGGTAGACAACCTCTTTTGTTTCACCGGATTCCGCATATACTTTATAAAGGAACACTCGATATAACGGATTTACCAATTGTTTCTGTATAGTTGCGCGGGTGACGATCCTTATAAAATAGGTATTGCCTATTGAGTTATAAAGAATAACCAAACCCAAAGCAGCTAAGCACATCCTTTACTCTCCAACTGTTAGAGTAAACTTGAAATGCTAATTGAGTAAGATTATTTTAAACGGTCTATCCATAATAAAGAATAAATTGAAAACAAAATTACTATTAACAATCTCCATAATCGTTATTCAAATAATTTCCGGATACTCAAAAGATCTTAAGGGTGATCTGATCATAAAAAATGTGAATGTGATAAATGTGATAGACGGAACTGTCTCCGGATCCATGGATATCGTCATTGTTAAAGATATGATCTCTGAAATTGCAAATCACGATAATAGCACAACTTACAATGCAAGTGAAGTGATCAATGGAGAAGGTCAATACTTAAATCCAGGATTGTGGGATATGCATGTTCATTCGTGGTGGGCTTATGAAAATTTCTTTCCGATGCTACTAGCAAACGGAGTAACAGGTGTCAGAGAAATGTGGGGAGAGCAAAAAGAAGTTGACAAGATCCGAAGCGGGATAAACAGTGGAGTTATAATAGGACCGGACATCATTAGTTCCGGAGCAATTATATACGGTGTTCCTCCTTTGTGAGAAGGTAGTGATTCAGCAGATACTCCTGAGAAAGGAAGAGAGTTTGTACGGAAACAAAAAGCTGAAGGAGCTGATTTCATCAAGGTGTATTCTTTTTTGGAAAGAGATGTTTATTTTGCAATAGCTGATGAATGTAAAATACAGGGAATACCTTTTGGCGGACATATACCTTTCAGAATCTCTCTCGAAGAAGCTGTCAATGCCGGGCAGATAAGTCTTGAGCATTTCTTTGGAATACTTGAATTCTGTTCAACAGAAAAAGAGTTCTTATACTCAGCAATGAAAAGCAAGGAAAAGAATGACACTATCTTTGATGCACGAAAGTATTCGACATTTCTTAATCGCATGAAATTTGAAACAGAGACTTTTGATAAATTGAAATTACCTGAGTTGATTGCACTTTTAAGCCGGAGTAATTCATGGCTGTGCCCTACATTAGTTGCTACAGAAGGTTTTATAAACAGATGGAAGCCTGATTATAAACCCATTGACGAAATTAAGTATATGCCTGAATTTACAGTCGATAACTGGAAACCAAAAGTTGATACTACAAAAACAGATTTACAAAAGAGATATACGCAGATTGAAATTGACTGGTATGATCTGACCACTACTGTTTTAAGAGAAATGAAGGACGGGAATGTCAAATTTCTCGCAGGTACGGATTTCCCAAATCCACATTGCTATCCTGGATATAGTCTGCATGAGGAACTGAGATTGTTTGTGGAGAAATTCGGCTTTACTCCTCTTGAAGCACTTCAGACAGCAACGATTAATCCGGCAGTTTTTCTTGAAATAGATAAAGAGCTTGGATCTGTTGAGGTTAACAAAAAAGCGAATCTGCTTCTTCTTGGATCTAATCCTTTGGAGAATATTAATAATACAAAAAATATTAATGCCGTTATACTACGGGGAAAATTTTACAGTAAAACAGCGTTCAAAGATTCTCTTGAATTGAAAGCACGGTAAAAAAGCTCACGCACTTTGTCAGACTTTTTCGCTACGTTGCTTCATACTGATTCATAGCTCAAGCAACCAGTGTCAGAACGGAAGTTTTGACACAACGTTTTTAATTTCATGTTTCGATACACCAAGGAACTTTTACCTCTGTTCATTCTATTTAGCCTAATGACATCATTTCAAAATTAATTCCCTAAATGAAAACATTTTATAACTTTTTAATTATTTTTTTCCTTTTTACGTCATGTCTGTATTCACAAAACAAAGGTGAAATTACGGGAAGAGTCATTGATAAAAATAATCAGCAGCCGGTTTCAGATGTCAGCATATCCTTAATCAAAGATAACATAGTAGTTACCGGAACTATGACAGATGAAAAGGGTTTTTTCAGAATTCCCGAAGTAAATGTGGGCGAATATACTTTGAGATTTAGTCAACTTGGTTTCAATCCGTTATTGAAAGATAATATAGTTGTATATTCGGGAGTTCCGGCAGATGTATTAGCTGAACTTGAAATAATTACTACTGAAGAAATTGAAGTTCAGGATAAAAGATTTGTAACTCCATCTGATCTCTCAAATTCGTTTAAAAATCTTGAGTATGAGGAGATCAGAAGAAGTCCCGGAGGATTCGAAGATATAGGAAGGGTTGTTCAGACACTGCCCGGAGTTTCATTTGTAAATGACGGCAGAAATGATTTGATAGTCAGAGGCGGCTCGCCGAGTGAAAATTTGTTTTTAGTTGACAATTCTTTTGTTCCGAACATAAATCATTTCGGTTCACAAGGTGCAACTGGAGGTCCTATAAGCATTCTTAATCTTGATCTTATCAGAGAGGTTAATTTTATCACTGGCGGATTTTCCGCAAGATACGGTGATAAATTATCTTCTGTACTGGAAATAGATCTCCGCGAAGGAAACCGAAATGAATTTTTAAGTGAAATAAATCTAAGTGCAACAGGATTCGGAGCAGTACTTGAAGGACCGATCGGAAAGCAAAAGAAAGGTTCATGGCTTTTCTCTGCAAGAAAAAGTTATCTTGACTTTATTTTTAAGGCAAGTGGTTTCGGATTTGTTCCGGAATATTCTTCGGCACAGGTTAAGGGAGTTTATGATTTCGGTGAAAAGAATTCTTTAACAGTCAACGCAATAGGAGTCCTTGATAAAGTTACTTTCAACAATGACGATTTGGAAAACCGACAGGACAATGAAGGCATTCTCAAAAATAATCAATGGGGATATGTAAATACTTACGAATGGAAAACACTTATTTCGAAAAATTCATTTGCACTTTTTAATCTCGGAAGAACATTTAATATATTTGATTATTCCGGAAGAGACTCATTATTCAATGAAGTATTTAAAAATAAATCAGAAGAAGGCGAGACAACTCTTAAAGCCGAATATTTTTTAAATCCTGTTCCTGCCACACAGCTTCAATTTGGCGGCGCATGGAGATTAGTAAATTTTACAAACAATATTAAACAGCAGCAGGATACATCATATTATATTGATCCCGCTACAGGCAAGAGATATGTTTTTCCAGCGCTTCAACTTCAGGGTACAAATACAACCAGTAAAGCATTTTTGTACTCGCAGATCACTCAAATCTTATTTGATAAAATAAAACTGAATCTCGGACTAAGATATGATTACTTCGAATACATTAATAAGAAAAATTATTTATCTCCGAGAGCTTCTGTTGTTGTTCCGCTGAGCAATATTCTGAATTTAAATTTTGCTTACGGAATATTCTACCAGTCCCCTTCTTATGTGTCGCTTATAGCTAATGAACAAAATCGAAATCTTCAGGACATTAGAGCAGAGCATTACATTGCGGGAGTTGAATATTTTTTTTCAAGCGATTTCAGAATGACACTTGAAGCTTACCGTAAAAATTATTCGGATTATCCTGTAAGCACCTTAAGACCTTATCTTATACTTGCAAACAACGGAGGAAATTTTGAACAGAGGGATCAGTTCGGTTTGGAGCCGCTTGTTTCTGCCGGTACCGGATATTCGAAAGGAATTGAATTATTTTTACAGAAAGCACTTACTACAAATTATTACGGAACACTAAGCTTATCTTTGTTTAATGCTAAATATACTGCTCTAGACGGAGTCGAGAGAGAAAGTGGTTTTAATAACAGATATATATTTACGTTAGTAGGCGGTTTCAATTTCGGTCAGGGATGGGAGGCATCCTCAAAATTAAGATTAACAGGCGGAAGACCTTATACTCCTATTAATCCTTTGGACGGAACACAACTAGTCACTGATTACAATACGGCTATTCTTCCAAACTACAGCAGTCTGGATGTAAGAGCACAGAAACGATGGAATTTCAAAAGTTGGACACTTGTAACTTACGTTGATGTTCAGAATATTTTTAACAAAAAAAATGTCACCGAATACATTTGGAATAAATTTACGAAAACGATAGAGCCGGATGAGAGCATAGGAATATTGCCGACAATAGGGATCAATGCTATGTTTTAAAACAATTTAAAAAAGGTTTGGGCTAATTTATAAATACTACCGTCGGTAAATCAATTCATACTTAACTCAAAATTGAAATTGAACCCTTTGTTAATTTACCGACGGAGAGTAAGCATTTTTGATTTCTATTGAAAAACCTTGGGTTAAATTAAAAGCAATTGTTCTGTTAAACTTAACCCAAACAAAAAAAAAATGAAAAACTTACAAGAATTAAGAAGCATTCTGATTATTTACTATTTAATTACAGTCAACTTTTTTGTCATTGTGAAATTTTCATTTTCACCCTGAGCATAAATTTTATAGAAGTATGTTCCGCTCGATAAATTGCTTGCATTTAACTGAACTGAAAAATACCCCGCAGTTTTTACTTCATTCACCAGGCTTGAAACTTCTTTTCCGGAAATGTCATACAAAATTATATTAACTCTTCCATCAAAAGGAAGTTCATAATCTATCTTAGTAGTTGGATTGAAAGGATTCGGATAGTTCTGTGAGATACTATAAGAAGTTGGTGCTTCAACATTTATATCATTAGATAAATCGATATTCAAAGTTTCCATTGTAGTCATTTGTTTTAATCTATAGTTATAGATTCCGGTGCCCAGTTTTTCTGAGAATGTATAATTCTTTAGTTCATTAGTATTCTCATTACCTGAAACATTTCCTGCTTTTATCCAATCTGTTGAGGACGAAAGTTTTCTTTCAATATCAAAGCCTGAATCATTGCTTTCGTGTGTTGTTGACCAATTTAATGTAAAGTTGCTTCTAAAAACATTTGCTGTAAAGCTTGATAACTCTACCGGCAATGTACCTTCTGTTAATTGACCTCTTATTTCCCCGCCAGGAGATGCGGCAGTATGAATATTTACATACCATAAACCCCCAATAATTTGTGTGTTTTGTGACGGAGTCAGAATGTATGTATTCGAATAAGACCCCGAGGTCACACCTATTGGAAATCCTGCAAATGCAATGACTACCGACGCATTAACACCCGGAGGAGAATACTTTTACTGACTTTATGACTTTTACAAACCCTATTATAACATTCTTCTGACAATTATGTCATCGAGCATTAAATTCAAATACTAATTGTCCAAAAATTGTGTATTATTCAAATTAAGCGTGGCATACGTTTTGTTTATAAATGTATTATTTATAATTAAACCAAAAAACAAAATGGGACAGGAAGAAAAAAATTTAAGCGGCAGCCCTCAAAGTACGGAACCGGGCTTATTAACAGGAATGTTCAATGATCGTGGAACCACAGAACGCTCATATAATACTCTACGCGAACGCGGATATTCGGATGAAGATATTAACATGATAATGACGGATGAAACGCGCACAAAGTATTTTAAAGATGGAGAAACAGAAGTCGGAACTAAAGCCATGGAAGATTCGGGCAAAGGAGCAGCGATCGGAGGAACAGTCGGAGCTGTTGCAGGTGTGATTGCGGCGCTCGGTACAAGTTTGCTGATTCCGGGACTTGGGTTGGTGATCGCCGGTCCGATAATTGCCGGTCTAGCCGGTGCAGGAGCCGGAGGAATTGCCGGAGGATTGATCGGAGCTTTGATTGGTGCAGGTGTTCCGGAGGAAAGAGCTAAGCTGTATGAATCAGGTGTTAAGGATGGAAAGATAATAATGGGTGTTCGTCCGAAAAATAAGGAAGATGCGGAATATTTTCAAAACGACTGGCGCAACAATAAAGGTGAAGAAATTCACTATTAAGATGTAATTGAAATTAAGATGTAATTAAAAATAATTACATCATTTTATTAATTTAGTCTGAAGTCAATTTGATTGCTTCGCGACTCTCAATAAAAAAATATGAAAACATTTATTGTTGCAACAGCGATTTTATTAAGTTTATCTTTATATTCATGCGATGAAACTTCCAAACAAAGTTCAAAGAGTGCAGACACGATGGTAATGAAGAAAGATACTGCGATCAAACGAACCGATACAGCAGGTTTTAATAAGTAATGATAAACTCTATTTTAACCGGGAGGAAAATATTCCTCCCGGTTTTTTTATTGAACAATAATGGTTCTTCATTTGGCGTCAATTAACTTGTTTAAACACTAAACCCATTCACCTTACTCACCCTAATTACCTTATCAAATTAGACCCTTTAACCAGTTCCTCCACCTTTGATACGAGCCGGCTTTTATTCATTAAATTATTTTCTTTATGAATATTACTCGTAAGCATTTAAGGATCCTGAACTGTAATCCCATGCCATGTATGCCATATAGGAGGAATACTTTAAAAAGATTTCGTAATTAAGAATTTGGAATGGAATTGGGAGGGAATTAGGAATTAATATCTATTGGATAGGTAGTATTTAACATTTGAAATTTAAAATTTAAAATAAAAAAGGGCGGATCTCCTTCCAAGTCCGCCCTAATAATAATTTTCTCTTAGGAATTATTTTACTAAAGCCATCTTCATTACTTTTGTAAAATCTTTTGTTTGAAGTCTGTAATAATAAATTCCGCTTGCAAGATTTACTGCATTAAAGTTAATCGAGTGATAACCGGAACTAACAATCTCATTAACTAAGGATGCTACTTCAATTCCTGATGTATTAAAAATTTTGAGTGTTACAAAACCTTCATTCGGAATATCAAAATCTATTTTTGTCGAAGGATTAAAAGGGTTAGGATAATTCTGCGATAAATTGAATTCAACCGGAACACCTATAGTAATTTCATTGATTAAATTATGATATTCAAAATTTCCGTTATAATCAATTTGCTTCAATCTGTAATTATATTTTCCTGAACTTAGATTTCTGTTAGTGAATGAATAGTTGTGTGAAGTATTACTTGATCCGAAACCAACTGAATATCCGACTTTTGTCCAATCAGTTGAACCGGATACACTTCTTTCAATATCAAAACCGGAATTATTACTTTCAGAAACTGTACTCCAGTTTAAAGTTACATCATTTCCATTAACAGCGGAAATGAATGATGACAATTCAACAGGCAAAGCGCCCCATAATAAAGTTGCGGTCCTCAGTCCGGTAGTTGTTTTACCCAATACAAGAAGTTGTTTAATGGCAAGCAATCCGGAATAAGTAATACCTGCAGGTATTTGAACCATGGCAGTAGCTTTAATTAAGCTGTTATTAGCCGCACCGGTAACTATTACATCAGGTGAATTTCCTGTACCATCTGTATTTACCGTT
>JAWXBH010000012.1:0-12898 GCA_034439935.1 bacterium | reverse complement strand
TAATTGCGGTATATGTTAATTCTTTGAACATAGAAAATACTAATTATAATTTTTAACTTCTATTTATTAAACCATCATAAGTGAAAGCATTAGTAACAGGCGCGACGGGGTTCGTGGGGAGCCACCTTGTTGACAGACTCATTGAAAAAAATTACGAAGTTTACTGCCTGAAGCGTAAGACATCCTCGACAAAATGGCTGGACGGAAAGAATGTAAAGTTCGTTGAAGGAGATCTCTTTTCAAATGAGGCTCTGGAGAACTGCATCAAGGAAATGGATTATGTATTTCATGTCGCAGGCTTAGTCAAAGCGAAGACTAAGCAGGGATTTTATCACGGCAATACTGAAGCGACTAAAAATCTTCTGGAAATAACCTACAAAGTTAACCCAGACATAAAAAAATTCATTTTCATTTCATCACTGGCAGCTGCGGGTCCGACGCTGACCGATAAGGCAAAGGATGAAAATGATAAGCCCGATCCGATCACTACATACGGCATTACGAAGCTTAAAGCGGAAGAGGAAGCTGAGAAGTACATGGATAAATTTCCGGTAACGATCATCCGACCGCCGGCTGTGTTCGGTCCGCGCGATACGGAGATCCTCATTTATTTCAAAACATTTTCAAAAGGGCTTAACAGCGTTATCGGTTTGGATGCTAAATATCTGAGCCTCGTGTTTGTGGAAGATCTTGTTGATGGGATAGTGCTTGCCGCAGAAAATGATATAGCGAACGGACAAAAGTATTTCATCTGTCTTGATAAGCCATACAACTGGGATGACATTGGCACCGTTACATCGAAGCTCCTCGGAAGAAAAGCGTTTAAGATAAGACTGCCGCATTCGGTGGTTTATTCAGTTGGATATCTTGCCCAACTTTTTTCAACATTCTCAAAAAATCCCGCTACGCTGAACATTGAAAAGTGTAAGGACATCACACAGCTCAAATGGGTTTGCTCAAATGAGAAAGCAAAGAAGGAGCTTGGATTTAAGAATAAGAATACTCTGGAAGAAGGATTTAAGAAGACGATTGACTGGTATCGGGAGATGAAGTGGATCTAGTGCTTTGGGATTTACGATTTTAGATTAATGAAAACTTACATAAAACAAATATTATCTGAAGCATTCGTGAAATTGGATTTTCCTGTAATGCAGTTTCAGATCGATGCTCCTAAGGAAGAGAAGTTCGGCGACCTTTCTGTAAACGCGGCGCTGCTTCTTGCAAAAGAATTAAAATTACCACCGCGAAAGATCGCGGAAGATATAATTAAGAATCTGGAATACGATCCCTCCTTGATATCAAAAACAGAAATAGCCGGCGCGGGCTTTATTAATTTTTTTATCGCTGATGATTTCTATAAGAAAAACCTTTCTGTAATTCTTTCACATACTTCAGACTATGGCAAGTCTGATATACATAAAGGACAGACTGCCAACCTCGAGTGGGTCAGCGCGAATCCAACTGGATTACTTCACGCCGGTCACGGAAGACAGGTCGCACTTGGAAAGGCGATCGCGAATTTACTTGAATGGACAGGCTACAAGGTCACACGTGAATATTATTATAACGATGCGGGCAATCAGATGAACAATCTCGCAAAGTCCGTTCAGGCAAGATATATGCAGATCTTTCAGCCGGACTTTCCTTTTCCGGAGGATGGTTATGCTGGCAACTACATAAAGGATATCGCAAAGAAAATTTATGATGAGAAGAAAGATTCATTAAAGGATTCCGATGACATGAAGTATTTCATGAAAGCCGGAGAAGAACATAACTTTGATCTTATTAAGAAAACATTAAAACGTCTTGGAATTGATCACGATGTTTTTTTTAATGAGACATCGCTTTATGAAAATTCAGATATTAAAAAGGTCATAGCTGAATTCAAATCAAGAGATCTTGCTTATGAAGAGGACGGAGCGCTCTGGCTGAAGATGAACAAGGAAGAAGGTTTTCAGAAAGATAAGGTGATCGTCAAATCAACAGGAGAGCCGACTTACCGCCTTCCTGACATTGCTTATCATATCAACAAATTAAACCGCGGGTTCGATCTTATAATTGACATCTTTGGCTCCGATCACGGCGATACTTACAAGGAAGTTCTTTACGGAGTCAAATCTCTCGGGCATGACAGCTCGAAGATAAAGGTAATCATTCACCAGATGGTAACTTTCAAAATGGGTGTTGAATCCTTTAAGATGAGCAAGCGGAGTGATAAGTCTTATCAGCTTGATGACCTGATCGAAGATATCGGCGCTGACGCGACACAGTTCTTTTTTGTAATGAGAGGTGCGAACACTCACCTGGACTTTGACATTGAACTTGCAAAAGATCAGTCTGAAAAAAATCCTGTATTTTATCTTCAGTATGCTCATGCGCGTATCTGCGGTATACTCCGCAACGCTGAAGAGAACCTGCCGGAATACAAAAACATCGATACGAAAAAGATAAATTTAGAATTGATTCAGACACCTGAAGAGTTACGACTACTGAAGGTACTCGCTACTTTTCCCGAAGAAGTGCTGACCGCTGCCTCCGGGTTCGAACCGCATAAGATAATTACTTACCTTAATGAAGTGGCGGAGAACTTCCACAGATTTTATCACAACAACCGGGTCGTTAATATTGAGAATACAGAATTATCGATCACCAGACTGCTCATTTGCCTCGCTGCAAAAAATGTGCTGAAGAACGGATTTGATATAATTGGTATTGATGCACCGGAGAGAATGTAATTCATTCAATTATCAATGATCAATTATCAATGATCAATGTTCAATGATCAATGTTCAAAAATATTTAATATTAAAAAGAATGCGTCAGAAATTTCTGTGAAGAAAAGTTCTGACGCATTTGTAATTATTTACTCTTCGAAGTTAAATGGAAATTGAATTTTCATTGAAACTATGGAACATTGAAAATTCAACAATGAACATTACTTCCTGTTTCCCAGAATCCTCAGCAGGAACAGGAACATATTAATGAAGTCCAGATAAAGTGTCAGAGCACCCATTACCGCTCCTTTCTTGCCGTCTTCGGATTCTATATCAGAAGTCTGACTCATTTTTTTGATCCTTTGTGTGTCATAAGCTGTTAACCCTACGAATATAATCACACCTACATAACTAATGATCCAGTTAAGCGTGTTACTTTTTAAAAAAATATTTACAACTGATGCGATTATTATTCCTATCAGTGCCATGAACAGATAAGTGCCGAATTTTGAAAGGTCCTTCTTGGTCACATATCCGAATATACTTACACCTGCGAACATTCCCGCGCAAATGAAAAATGTCGACGCTATCGATCCGCCTGTATAAACGAGAAATAAGACTGAGAAAGTCACACCCGTCAGCGCTGCATAAAGAAAGAATGCGCCGATAGCAACACCCGAGGGTATCTTATTAATCGCAAATGACAATCCCATTACTACAGCAAGCTGAGCGATGAATAACCCGAAATATAATATCGGGTTTGTCATAATGACATTTACAAAGCTTGAATTTGCTATTCCATAAGCAACAACTCCTGTCAACCCTAAGCCCATTGCCATCCAGTTATATACATTCAATAAAAATTTTCTTGTTGCCGCGGTTGAGAATGAAGCGTCAACCTGTCCTGCATAGTTCTGAAACTGGTTCATTTTATATTTCTCCTATATTGATTTTGATTTATAGAATGATCTTAATTATAAAAAAATTCCATTTGCGCACTTATTCAAATGGTTCCATGCCCATTGCTGTCCACTCTTCTTTAGCAGGACCGTAAACTCCCGGCACTATAACCCCCGCCTGTCTCATTAGTACGCTCATTTGTCCTCTGTGATGCGCCTGGTGCAGGATAAGATACATCAGTGTCATGCCTTTCATCCATTTCTCACCGTACATATCATTTTCCTCGTTGAGTGTTTCATCCTTCCAGCTTTTAGGAAGCTGTTCCATTAACGAGTTGCTGGCTTTCTCATAACCCTCTCTTATTTCTTTAGCCGATGAGGGATATTTTTCATCTTCTGCCGGACCTTCAAGCTTCAGACCAGTCTTTCCCAACATTTCAGGAATTGTCTGTGCGATATGCCACGCAAGAAAGCCAAGGGATCTTCCGTCCGGTGTTATTCTCTGACTCAGAGACTCTTCTGTCAGATTGTTAAGCATTTTTATTGTTGAATCGGATTCGTACTTCCAGTCTTTAAGGAATTGTGTGATTGTAGTGTACATGCTCTTCTAAGTTAAAAGTTAAAAGTTAAAAGTTAAAAGTTAAAAGTTAAAAGTTAAAAGTTTGTGAAGTTGTTGATCAAAACTAAAATCCGAATCCCAAATTTATTTCAATCCATAGTTAGGCGCTTCTTTGGTGATCCTTACATCATGCGGATGGGATTCCTTCAATCCTGCATTCGTTATTTTTACGAACCTTGTTTTGCTTTTCATTTCAGAAATGTTTTTTGCTCCACAGTATCCCATCGACGCCCTTAATCCACCGAGTAACTGATAAATGGTCTCGCCTACATTTCCTTTATAAGGTACAATACCCTCAATGCCTTCGGGTACAAGTTTGTTGATGTCGTCTTCCACATCCTGAAAATACCTGTCACTGCTTCCTTTCTTCATAGCTTCGAGCGAACCCATCCCTCGGTAAACCTTAAAGCTTCTTCCTTCATACAGAACCTTCTCTCCAGGCGCTTCTTCAGTTCCGGCGAACATTCCTCCCAGCATTACCGAATCAGCTCCGCCGGCGATCGCCTTTGGAACATCCCCGGTTTGCTTTACGCCACCGTCTGAAATAATTGGTATCTTATAATTCGCTGCAACCTTCGCGCAGTCCATTACAGCTGTCATCTGCGGAACTCCAACACCCGCGATTATTCGAGTCGTACAGATCGAGCCTGCGCCAATACCGACTTTAATGCAGTCAGCCCCGGCGTTTATAAGATCATAAGTCGCTTCACCTGTAGCGACATTTCCTGCTATAAGATCGATATCAAAATTCTTTTTTATTTTTTTAACCATGTCAATGACACCCTGTGAATGTCCGTGAGCAGTATCGACAATTATTACGTCAACTCCGGCTTTAACAAGCTCTCCTACCCTCTCAATGGTATCACCTGAAATTCCGACTGCTGCTCCGACACGAAGTCTTCCGAACTTATCCTTGCAGGCGTTTGGAAATTTCTTTCTCTTCTGAATATCCTTAAATGTGATAAGTCCCTTGAGCATTCCTTTCTTATCCACTACAGGCAGCTTTTCAATTTTGTATTTTTGCAATATCACTTCCGCTTTTTCAAGATCGGTCCCGACAGGAGCAGTAACTAAATTTTCCTTCGTCATTATATCGGACACAAGGAGTGTTTCATCCGGCTCAAACCTCAGGTCACGGTTAGTGAGAATACCAATAAGCTTATTCTGATGGTCAATGATGGGGATACCTGAGATCTTGTATTGCTGCATGAATCTCATCGCGTCACCAATAGTTTTATCCGAAGTCAGAGTTATGGGATCAAATATCATTCCGCTCTCGCTTCTTTTTACCTTATCGACTTCCGACGCCTGCATTGCCGGCGGCATGTTCTTATGAATGATGCCGATGCCTCCTTCGCGTGCAACTGCAATAGCCATTTCACTCTCAGTCACAGTATCCATCGCAGCGGAAAGTATGGGAATATTAAGCTCGATATTTTTTGTAAGGCGTGTCTTAAGGCTTACATCTCTGGGAAGAACTTTCGATTTATTTGGTATAAGCAAAACATCATCAAATGTAATTGCTGTCTCTATGATTTTATCGGATTTCATTTTATAGTTTATTGCGGGGAAAAGTCTTTACTATGAATTGGTTGCGTAAAATTTTATTAATTAAACAAACCATGTTTTTTAAATATTACTGGATCACTTTTGCTTTCACAAGATCGGGATAAATATTTTCAGGTCTGAGATCACCGTCAAAAGAACGTAAATACATTATGTGCAGATGTGTCGGAGAACGTGATGGGTAAGCATTCTTACCTGTCCTGCCCATTGTTCCGAGCACTAACCCCGGCTTTACGAGTTCGCCAACGTTTACATTTACATCTTTCAGATGCGCGTAGTAAAAAAATCCGTTGGTGTAATTGTCATATACATAAACAATGTTACCGCCTCTGAGATCCATTCTTTCGGTTGTCCAGTCCTTGCGGGTTTCAACGACAATACCTCCGCTCATTGAAAGTATTTTCACCTGATCACCCGTCCCGTCATCAATACAATCCTGATTATTGTCATCAATAAAAACATCGTGAGCAGGATGACCTCCGGAATTAACCTCAAAGAAATCAAATCCTGATGGGACATATCCGCTGCCACCGGAACCGCCAATGGCATTCGGTGTATATCCCTTAACTGGAAAAACCCACTCTTCAACCGAATATTTCCTTGTCTTTTTTGCTTTGATCCTTGCTTCCATAAAATCCCAGAGTTGGTTAGTGAACCTGTTCATCAAATCCACCGCGTCGTTGCGTGAAAGCTTCGCTTCCCTGACATCCACCATTATCGGCTTCCATCCCTCGGCGACGTTTACCTTTACAGCGTAAAAATCCTCGTCCGCTTTTGCATCATTGATCTTCTGTGACACTGAAAGAAGTGAGACATCAATCTTTTTCTTTTTGATCTTTTTTGGCTTCTTATCACCGGCATGTAAAGAACTGATCTGACTGAATAAAATTACTGCTAATATAAAAAATACTAAAATGTTTTTAATACCGTTCATAATAAATTATTTTTTATGAAGCAGTGAGGTGAGCCTGCAATATGCTTATTCAATAATTTCAATTTCATTGCTGACAAGCACCGTTCCGTCGGGCTTCAGTGCACTTACTTTGTACTTTCCCGGTGATTTAAAATCCACTTTGTCAAAGTAAACATAGTCCATCGTCGGATCGGTATCATAAGGATATGTATCAACTACATCGCCTGTTTTGATATTGGTCACATTAATGTTAACCTTATCAACTCCAACTTTCCTTTTTGTAGGACGGAGGTCGATCATTACCGTAAGAAAACCTGTAGTGTACTTTCCACTTTTTCCTTCACATTTATCTGTGGAGGAATTGTAACTTACGCAAAAGAATAGTTTGTCCGAACTGTCACCTGCAAGATCGCTCAGCTTGCTGCAGCCTAATATTAAGGAAACTATGACCGCGACCGAAAGTAAGAATTTGAAATTTTCTTTCATATTAAATCTTTTTTTTTGTTTTTATAAAATTAAGAAGAATAGTTAATAGTTAATAGTTAAAAGGTAAAAGTTGAAAGTTATAAGTGCTTCATAATTCTCAATTTCTAATTCGTAATTCCTAATTGAATCAAAACCATCCCGTCTTCTTCCGCCTTGAACTTGAGGTCCCACCGATGCCGAGTACACCGAGAATTCCTCTTGTCAGTTCCCTTGCAACGGTCCTTCCGACCTGTCGGGCGGTAGTGCTTGTCAGAACCTTCTCAACCGTGCTTTTTTCCTGTTTACCTGAAGTCGGAGGTTCATTTACTTTTACCTGATCTGCAATTTCCTGCGCATCCTGAAGCTTCTTTGTTAAAATTTCATAAGCGCTCTCGCGGTCTATGACTTCATTATATTTCTTTGCAAGTCGGGACTTTGAATTAACATCATGAATCTCTTCGGGTGAAAGTATGTCCATTCTTGAAGCCGGCGGGCAAAGAAGAGTTGCTGACAGAGGTGTAGGCGTTCCCTTTTCACTCAATACAGTTACAGCGGCTTCGCCAATGCCCATTGAAGTAAGCAGCTCTTCTATATTATAAAATTCAGACATCGGATAGTTCGCGGCGATAAGCTTGATCTGCTTCCTGTCATTGGCGGTGAACGCACGCAGAGCATGCTGAACTTTCATTCCGAGCTGACTCAATACCGAATCGGGTATGTCAGTCGGATTTTGAGTGCAGAAAAATATTCCGACCCCTTTGGATCTTATGAGCTTAATGATAGTTTCGATCTGATCGAGTAACGCCTTCGATGCTTCATTGAAAAGCAGATGTGCTTCGTCTATGAATATCACCAGCTTCGGCTGATCAAGATCTCCTTCTTCCGGGAATGTATTGTAAATTTCAACCAGAAGACAAAGCAGAAAAGTCGAGAACAGCTTTGGCTTGCTCTGTATATCGGTCAATCGAATGATCGAGATGACACCCTTACCGTCATCACTTATTTTTATAAGATCATCAACTTCAAACGACGTTTCTCCAAAGAAGAGATCTGCATGCTGCTGCTCAAGCTCAATTACTTTTCTCAGAATTGTGCCGGTGGATGTGGTTGAAATTTTTCCATACTCGGATTCTATCTCTTTCTTTCCTTCTTCAGAAATAAATTGCAGCATTTTTTTAAAATCTTTCAGGTCGAGCAGCGGTAGTTTTTTATCATCACAGTATTTGAATATCAAAGCGACTATGCCTGATTGAGTATCGTTCAATTCCAGTATCTTGGAAAAAAGTACAGGTCCGAATTCCGAAACAGTTGCTCTTAACCTTACGCCCTTCTCTTCAGATATTGTCATAAGCTCGACAGGAAATCCTGACGGTGTGTATGACATACCTATCTTCTGAACACGTTCATCAACTTTTGGATTCGGGATTCCCGGCATTGCAAGTCCGCTTAGATCACCTTTAATGTCCATCAGCAATACAGGTATGCTTTTTGATGAGAGTCCTTCTGAAATTATTTGTAAAGTTTTTGTCTTACCCGTACCGGTTGCGCCTGCAATAAGTCCGTGCCTGTTCATCGTTTTCAACGGAAGTTTTACGTGTGTTCCGGTAAGGCATTCGCCATTAAAAATCGCGCCGCCGAGTAAAATAGAATCGCCTTTGAACGTATATCCTTCATTGATCGAAGCTATGAACTTATCTTTATTATCCATGCCTTATAAAAAAAATTTTTACAAAATAGCTAAATTAATTTTGTTAATAAATCAATATCGGATGAATTGTAAGCACTTAGGCATCCGTCCAAAGTAAGGAAAAAACTTGCCACGAATTTCACGAATGATCAGGAATAGCTCAAGAACTCTTTGCTTTAACTTTTCCGGATATCCACGATTTGATTTCTTCCCACGATGCTTGTGAATTATTCCCTTGCTGCCTTCTTTTCGAACTCTCTGTACTAGCCTGAAAATCTGTCTCTCACTCAGCTTCAATAGTGAGGCTGACTCAGATGGCGTTATTTTCTTATTCAGTACTTGGGTTATTATACTTAACCTATCTACTTCCCGTTGACTCATTGTCAGTATTCCTTCCATTGAAGACTCCTTCCTTGGGGCGTCTTCAATCTAACATTTTACTGACATTTCTATTGAGTCATATTACTGACATTTTTAACGAGTTATCACATTTCCATACTCTTGCAATAATAACACTTGCTATTGCGTGTTGAATAGGATACCTTAATATAGTTACAATAAATATTTCTGATTTATTTATGATTCTCTAATGGTTACAATTAAATAAATACAGATACAACTTTAGCTATACACAACAGAACATCGTTGGAAGCTTTACCCAAACAATAAAAGACTGATTAACTTTTATTAGTATTTACTGATTTATTGAAGGCTTAGGAATGATTCAAAGGATACTGCTCCTGAAAGGAGAAAGATCTTTTTAAAAATTTTAAAAACCTAAAATAATTATCATG
Organism: bacterium; assembly: GCA_034439935.1. GTDB lineage: Bacteria > Bacteroidota > Ignavibacteria > Tepidaquicellales > Tepidaquicellaceae > JAGPCH01. The sequence continues at coordinate 3,241 of JAWXBH010000012.1, read as the reverse complement.
AAAAATTTAATTGCCTGTCTTACACTGGCGCTTACACTGTCATTCGTCATCAATTCAAATGCACAGGTTGCCGGATATACCTTCTCACAATACCAGGGTACATACAATGAAATTGCCGGAGATACAACTGTAGCATTTTCAACATCGACCATTACAAATCCAATGGATCTTGATGATGTTACCTACCCTTCAAACAGAATACCATTTAACTTCAGATTCAACGGAGCTGTCTATACAAATTTAGCTATAAACACAAACGGTTTTATAACCTTCGGCACAACACCGCCGGTCGCAGCAAATTACGGTTCAATTTCCGCAACTGAAACCTATGACGGAGCTGTAAGCGGTTTTGGGATCGACCTGATTGGAATATTCGGAACGAATGCAAACAGAGTCGCAGGCAATACTGTCCTGACAAATGTTGTAAGCTTTGCGGGTGTTGTTGCAGGCAGACTGATCACCGGAACAGGCATTGCGACTTCGGCAACTATCGTTTCTTTCAACAAGGTCGCGGGAACAATTACTATGTCAGCAGGCGCAACTTCAACAGGAAACAATGAGATCATTCAGATTGCGGCAGCCAGCATCGTCAGATCAACACAGGGAATTGCAGGCAACAGAGTTCATATAATTCAATTTAAGAACTTCAGAAGAAATACTACCACAGGTACAGTTGATAATCTGAATTTTCAAATCAAACTTTATGAAGCAACAGGCAGGATAGAAGTTGTTTACGGAAATGTTTACGAAGGTCCAATCCCTGTTTATGGACAGGTTGGCTTAAGAGGTATTCTAGCTTCTGATTTCAATAACAGGACAACTGCAACAAACTGGTCCGGAACAATTGCCGGAGCAAACAATGCAGTGCAATGTATGATCAGCACTTCAGTATTTCCGCCACCGGGATTAACATTTGTGTGGGGACCGATCCCAACGACCTTAGGCATCACAGTAATTCCGCAGGGCTTCTATAATCTCTCAACATTGAAGCTCAATATGCGTGATACCGTAACAGCGTATCTTAGAAATATAAACGCTCCGTTTGTGATCGTTGATTCTGCAAAGGGTGTAATTGATTCAGTAACATTTACGGGATCATTCCCTTTTCGCAGTGTTATTTCAGGAACATACTATCTCGTTGTAACACACAGGAACAGCATAGAAACATGGAGCAGTACAGGAATAAATTATGTATCAGGCAGCAGCACAAATTATAACTTTACAACCGCGGCGTCAAAGGCATTTGGAGATAATATGATCTTAAAGGGAACAAAGTATTGTATATTCAGCGGAGATGTCAATCAGGATAAGGGCATTGATGTTTCGGATCTGGTAGAAATAAACAATGATCTAGCAAATTTTGCATCAGGATATCTTCCTACCGATTGTAACGGAGACGACTTTGTAGATGTGGATGATCTGCTGATTGCGTTTAATAATGCCGCTAACTTTGTAGGTGTAATTAGTCCGTAATTTTTTAATCAGCCGTATCTTGTAAGGATCCGAAACCATAAAATAAAAAGCGTCAGGACAATTGCTCCCGACGCTTTTACTTTTAGCCATACGAACTTTACTAACCTTCAACTATTTTACAAGAATCATCTTCTTTTTATCGGTAAAATTATCAGCCTTCATTACACAAAAATAAATACCGCTTGATAAACCTGTCCCGTCAAACGAAACCTTATACTCTCCCCTGCTTAAAAATTCATTCACATACTCTCCGGTTTCCTTTCCGTAAACATCAAAGACCTTAATACTCACGTTGCCGTCTTTTGGAACAGAGAATTTTATGTTTGTGACAGGATTAAAAGGATTCGGATAATTCTGTGAAAGCGAATATAACTCCGGAACTTCCGTCCCTGTTTGAGTAACTTTGGTACCTATGTCAAGAAATGAAATTCCGCCATTGTCCCTGACTGCCCAAATGCCGTTTGCAAAAAAACTTGTCCCTATATATCTGTAATTCCCTGCAGGCGCAGTATATTGTTCAGCCCAAGATGTACCACCGTTGGTTGAATAATATATCTTATTGGTGGTGGGTCTTACATAAAAAAGATAAGGAGGAATGCTCCTGACATTATCTGTTATGATATAAGGTCCAGCGGTTATACCTCCGATATTACCTGTTCCGAGAGTATTATTGGGATTCCAGGTATTTCCATAATTTGTAGTTTTGAGCATTGTTGTGCCTCCGGAAAATCCGTTCTGTTCAGATGATAAAGCTTCAAACCATAGAGCGTAAGAATTTACTTCGCCGGTTGTCGACTGAGCAGTCCAGCTTGATCCGTAATCTGTTGAATGATATATCTTCGTATTATTGGTTCCGAACCATAATCTATCGTTAATTCCGAAAAGTGAATTGTTCCAGCCCGCCTCGGTTGTTCCGGTTCGCGGAAGATAGCATCCCGACGAATCCCAGGTAATACCTCCGTTCGTTGTTTTCCAAAGTGACCATCTTGTTCCTACTGGATCACCCATCATGAATCCGTTCGTACCATTGGGTTTAATATTTATCGCGTTGATGAATCCGCTGGCTTCAGTAAATACCTGTGTCCAGTTCGCACCGCTATTTGATGTCCTGTAGACAAATGTATTAGTTCCGACATATCCTGCAACCAATGCTGTATTAATTCCGATAGCAACTACGTTTATTAATTGTGTCGCAGGCGGAATGCCGTTACCGCTTACATTAAGCCAGGTTACACCGGAATTGATGCTTCTGAGAACTGTGCCCGAATAACCGCATACCCAGACAGCACCGTTTGCAGAATGTACCGAAGTAAGGGTAACAGTTACTCCCGAATTTTGTTCGGTCCAGGTAGGTTGTGAGAAAGATGAATTTGGAAAGTATATTAAGAAGAGAACAGTTAATATTAATTGCTTCATTTTGTAAACCTCCTTATTGTTAAAGTTATTTTAAATTAAACTTAGCAAACTCTGGTGAACAAAACAATTACATTTTAATATTTCGATCACCATTCGGACACATCCGTCCAAAACAATGGGATTTAAACAGTCAAAATTTTTAGTTTCGATTAACCCCGCTTTCTTTTGAAAAACCAAAAGAAAGCTTGGCAAAGAAAAGTTTCCCGCCGGTGAGAAATTGCCGGAAATTCAGATCAATGGCGGCAGGAATTCTAACATGTAAAGTGGTGATGACTTGTAGTCGGTGCTTGACTCGGGAATTCCTGCTTGTCGCCATTGCTCTGAATTTCTTTATCGGCAATTTCTCACAGGC
>JAWXBH010000011.1:0-2737 GCA_034439935.1 bacterium | reverse complement strand
TTTAAGTGATAATGAAAAGCTAGCCTTTTATAAAAACCAACTTGAGTTTATTGAAAGCTATAAATCCTTTGCGCTGAACATTTCAGGATTAATTCCTTTGCAAGATTCTGAACCCCCCTACATCAATAAGGAAATTCCGGGTCGGTTGTTTGACTTGCAGCTCACAACTAAAGCAGTAATTCTCAACGCAAGCAAGCGCATGAAGAACAATATTTTGCAGAGTGGAGACAGCATTCTTATCAAAATTTATTCGCTTTGGGAGGAGCGAAAAAACCAATTAGCGCAAGGGTTAGTTGAGGGCAAGATGCCAGCAGATGATTTGTATAATTTAAAAGTTAAGATAGAAGAAAATGAAAAATGGCTAACTGATAATTCACGTAGTTTTCGATCAGGCTTTCAGTTTGAAAAAGCTAGCTGGCGCCAGGTACAAAAATCTTTAAAGCCTAATGAGGCTGCGGTTGAAATTATAAGATTGGTAGGTGGTTTGGTATATGGAGCTTTGATTATTACGTCTGAGACAAGGCAGCAACCAGTGATGTCTTTGATCATGAGCACAAAATCTAAGCATCTTGATAAACAGTTTTATAAAAACTATTATAATTCCATCACGCTTCAGGCGGAAGATACATTGTCTTATAAAACTTATTGGCAACCAATCATCGATTCAATTCGAAGTCACATGCCAAAACATAAAATGCCACAACGCATTTATGTTTCCAATGATGGGATATATAATCAACTTAATTTAAACACACTTCGCGATCCCAGAAATGGCAAATTTGTGCTGGACGAAACAGACCTTGTTGTTGTTACAAATACGAAAGATATTTTGAATCCACGAGTGAACTCAAAAAGAAAAAAGAATAATAGCGCTGCACTTTTTGGACGACCGCAATATTCGGCAGAAGGTAGAGCCGGAAAATTTGTTGACTTGCCAGGTACCGGCAAAGAAGTAGAACTTCTTTACAAAGCATTGTCAACGGCTAAATGGAAAACTCAATTGTTTATAGCTGAGAATGCCAGTGAAGAAAATTTGAAAAAGCTGGATGAGCCAACCGTATTGCATTTGGCCAGTCATGGATTTTTTAATCCTGGCGAAAATGATGACGATTATTCTTTAGCGGAGACGATGATTCGCTCAGGCATTGCGCTTGCCGGAGTAAATGATTCGGATCGTCTTGCTGAAGATGGCTTGCTCACTGCCTTTGAAGTAATTAATCTAAACCTCGACTCTACTTTGTTAGTTGTGCTTTCGGCATGCGAAACTGCTAAGGGTGATGTTAACCATGGTGAAGGTGTGTATGGCTTGCAGCGGGCTTTACGTGTTGCCGGTGCACAAAACATGATTATGAGTTTATGGAAAGTAGATGATGAGGCTACTCAAAAGTTGATGGTGGATTTTTATACGCGTTGGCTGAAAACGAATGACCTGCGAGCTTCATTTCGTGCAGCGCAGAAAAACCTGCGCAAAGAATATTCTAATCCTTATTACTGGGGTGCATTTATTTTGACTCGGTAATGATATTAACATGCGGTTAATCTAAAATCAGTTAGTTTTTCTTGCCTGTTTGGAAACATATTAATTGAATAGCCGTTATATAGCTATACTAACAAAAATAATAGTAAAACTATTATTATGGCAAAAATTTCAATTGGTCTCTTATTTATGATTATTACCCTCTTTAGTGGAGTGGAAGGTTATGCGTTGGTAAATGAAAGACTAGTAGAAAGTGAAAAATGTGCAGAAATAGAGAAATTAGAAAGCATAATAAATGCAACCTACCGCCACGCTGGTAAAAGATCGCATTCTCAAAACCGAAGAATTTTTAATTCATATTTTCTCCAAAGTCGAAAAATCGATCTGCCTGATTCTATCACGACTTATATACAGACTCCACTCTTTATTAAATTCCGGGTTCTTAGGCATTAAGCCGAAAGTCTTTATGGTGTAAACACCATTCATTCCTCACATTCTTTCAGTCACAATTTTTTATTGCATTCCGGTTAGGAATTTAATAGAAAGACTAAAAGTGATGGATAATTCATTTAAGCCTCCTGTTGGCAGAAGCTATCGGATAGTGGCGATTATAATTCTCTTCTATCTAGGCGCAGTGCTAATATCTATACTTAATTTTTAAAGCCAAAAACAATTATGAATACTAAATATAAATCATTTCAATTTACCCAATTTATTTTAAGTCTTTTTATAGTTCAATTGCTTGGCACTTCTACTATAGCTTTTGGTCAGCGGTCAAAAAATTATACGAGTATAGAGGAAGCGATGAATAATCCAGACAGTGTGCAATGGCTTACGTTGCGCAATCAGGATCTCAAGATCTTTCCAACTTCAATTCTTGAACTTCGTAACCTTAAATATCTTGACTTAAGCCAAAACCAATTCACTGAACTTCCTGACGAAATAGGTCAGCTAACTAATTTGTTTTATCTCGATTTATCGGGCAATAGCCTAAATCAATTGCCGGGGAGTTTAAGTAATATTAAAACGCTTCGAAATCTATACTTAGACTATAATTTGCCTAAAAATCTTGAATCTGATTTTGAAGTTTTAGGTCAATTACCACTTTTAAGTGTGCTCAATATAAAGGGTGATGGTATTTTTCAGCTTCCCCCTTCTATTGGTAACCTTAAAAGTCTTGAGTATTTGGAGTTATCTAATAATAAGATAGAACAATTGCCCGAGCAGTTCAGTAACCTTAAGAAGCTTCAGATTTTATAT
>JAWXBH010000010.1:0-4958 GCA_034439935.1 bacterium | reverse complement strand
TTTAACCGTTTTTTATTACTATAACACGGTTACATTAATTATGACTCAACGACCTGATTTTTGGCCACCTCTGGGTTACATTAATTATGACTCAATGCGGGATCTCGAATCCTTTATGCTTATACCCTGAAATTTAAAGTCTAATAACTTAAATTTAAGAGTCATTAAATCAATAACAACTTTTAAAATTTTTAAAATAATTTTGAACCGCTTGAAGTAATTTGGAAATGTTTAGCAAAACATGGTCTAAGAAATTTTGATTTTTGAATTATATCAAGAGCTGTTTGATATCAGAGCAGGGACTGACAGGGAAGGAACAATATCCAGTATCAAATCTGAACTTCCTTTGAGAGGTGCAAATATATGGTATTTAATTTGTTCAGCTATAATAGCATCTATCGGCTTAAATGTGAATTCACCGGCTATAATAATTGGAGCAATGCTAAAATCACCTTTAATGTCTCCAATACTCGAGGCAGGAACGGGCTATATAAAAAGGAATGAAGGAAAATTGTATGATTACCGGAAGAGCCGCATAAATGCAGATATACTTGTAATAATTAATCAAAGACAATAGATAGATAATCAGAACACGTTTCTATCATCTAAAAATATTTTCGATTGAAAATATTATATTGAGGAAAAAAATATAAATTCAAATATAGAAGGAGTAAGAAATGAACAAGGAAATTTTAAGTAAGTTACAATCATTCAGCGAATACCCGTGTGTTTCTATTTTAATGCCAACACACAGATCATTTCCCGAAAATCAACAGGATAAAATACGTTTGAAGAACTTAGTCAAAGATGCATCTAGAAGGCTTCTTGAAGAATTTAACAAAGATGAAATATCATCAATTCTAAAAAGCCTTGATGACGTAATTGATGGAGTTGACTTTAACAATACTCTGGATGGATTGGCAATTTTCATTAATAAAGATCATCAAGAAAAGATATTAACACCATTTCCGCTGAAAGAAAGAGTAATGATAGATAAAGTTTTTTCCACCAAAGACATCATATTCGGTATTAACCGGACACAACCTTACCTGGTCTTATCTTTTAGCGAGAAGCAAGCTATGCTATTTAAAGGTGTGAGAGAGGATCTGACCGAGATAGAGAATGATAGCTTTCCGATATTGAATACATTTTATCCCTTAAAGGCACAGGGGGATGAAGGTGACGAAATTACAGCCAACATTGAGAGAGAAAAAATGTATTTACGGCATGTCGATAAAACATTGAATGATATGAATGCTGAAGATGAATATCCGGTTGTCCTTTTGTCCGTTCCACAGAAAGTAGCATTATTTAAAGAAGTTACAGCAAATAATAAGACGTTGTTGAATGTTATTACTGGAAATTACGAGCATTCATCCGCGACCGAGCTTTCAAAAATTGTGTGGCCTGAAGTAAAAAAATCTCTCGCGGAGATAAGGCAGCAAGTACTTGCAGAGCTTGATGATGCTATAGGGAAAAACAAATATGCAACAGGTATTGATGAAGTCTGGAAAGCGGCAAATGAAGGCAGAGGATATAAGCTGCTTGTCGAATTAGGCTTTCAGTATCCTGCGAAAGTGGACGAAACCGGATTACAGCTGGTTCCCGTAGAAGTCAACCCGGGTGAAGAAATAATGGATGACGCAGTCGATGTGGTTCTTGATAAAGTTATTCAGACAGGAGGAAAGGTAGTTTTTTTCAAAAACAATGATCTCTCCAAGTTTAATAAGATCGCAATGATATTAAGATATTAAAGTCACAAAATAAATTTTTCAGGAAGCATTTAGTTATCCCGAAAATTGTTTACCGAAAGATTATAGCGCCATCTTTCAGGGTAGCTAAGAATGATGAAAGTAAAATGTAAATATTAAAACAATGAGTGATTTTGTAAATCAGTGGCTGTTTGATCCTTACATAGGAAAGCTCGTGACTATTGTCATTGCATTAATTATAGTTGTAGTAGTTGTCAAATTAATAAAAAAACAGACTTCGAAATTTATCCATGATAAAGAGAGCAAGTACAGATACCGCAAATTAATTAATTTTGTCGGATTCCTGATGTTCTTTGTTTTCCTTGCAATAACATACAGTGATAAGCTGGGCGGACTTTCAGTGGCTTTAGGAGTGACCGGAGCGGGAATAGCCTTTGCTTTGCAGGAAGTAATTGCAAGTACAGCGGGATGGATGGCAATAATGTTTGGCGGGTTTTACAAAACCGGTGACAGGGTTCAGCTCGGTGGTATCAAAGGTGACGTGATTGATATTGGTGTCCTTCGCACCACACTGATGGAAATCGGACAATGGATTGATGGTGATCTTTATAACGGACGAATCGTCAGGATAGCTAATAGTTTCGTTTTCAAAGAGCCCGTTTTTAATTATTCAGCAGATTTTCCTTTTGTCTGGGACGAAATTAAATTACCAATCAGATATGATTCGGACTATGCACTGACCAGAGAGATATTAAGCAAAATTTCAAATGATATTTTAAGCGAGTACTCCAAAGATGCCAAAGAGAAATGGGATCAGATGCTTCAAAAATATTTAGTTGAAGATTCTGTTACTGAACCTGTGGTAACTATTGCAGCCAATGATAACTGGGTGGAGTTCTCCTTAAGATATACAGTAGATTTTAAAAAAAGACGATCTGTAAAAGACAAACTATTTTCAAGAATCCTTGAAGAGATCCAAAAAACAAATGGCAAGATAAGATTTGCTTCAGCTACATTTGAGCTTGTGGGAATTCCTCCTGTTGAAGTAAAATCTAAAATGTAATTCATATTTACAGACCTTTATAACGCGTTCACTTTCCTGATTGTTCTTTCGGCGATCTTCGGTTTTATTAATTATAAATATCTTAAGCTCCCCCCAAACAATAGGCGTAATGATTGTTTCAATAATCAGCTCGCTGGTGCTTGTTGCTCTTTGGAGTTTATATCTGTCATTGATTCAGAATGCTAAAGAGACTGTAATAGGAATTGATTTCAGTAGTATTTTAATGAAAGTGATGCTGAGCTTCCTGTTGTTTGCGTGAGCAATTCAACTTGACACAAAAAGCTTGCCGATGAGAAGCGATACAGCTGATGAAGTATAAAATAAATTTCCAGAAGCATTCTAGTTTGACCCTTACGTGGTGCGGATTACGTGGAGGAATATCGGTGGCTCTGGCTTTGTCGATTACACAGGATATGCATCGCGATCTTTATTTCAATTACATATATCATTGTAATTTTTTCTATTCTTTTACAGGGTCTAAGCGTTGGTCCGGTTGCAAAGAAATTATCAACAACATAACAGACAGGAGTGGATGGTCGTCTCCCCGAGAATTCGGGTGGAAGTCTCGATTCCGGAAAGAGAAACCCTTTAAGCATAGTAGCTTGGAGGGTTTTTATTTTGGTAGGTAAGTTTTACAGCATAATAAAATACAAAGTATTTCTCATTTGTTGCAATATTTGTATCATATGAATGCACATTCGAACTCAAGGAATGTACCAACATGCTTTACGTCAGTACTGACGTATTACAGGAATGTACTGACGTATTTAAGAAGGTACTATGAGGAAGGATTTTATTTCTTGAAATACGCGATGCTCGATCCCACCCAGGTTTTATCCTTATTGAAATCAACTCCCATCATCTTTCCTTTGCTGAGTCTTACGAGATTGTTTATTAGTTCGGGCTTGTCTTTCCAGACATAAAGCAGACGGAGCTCGGCGGTAGCAGGAATGTCCGGAGTCTGTACGACGGGTGCATACTTTACTTTTTTCTGAAGGATGTAATTGCTTCTGTCGGTAACGGCATCAAGATCCTCTTTGGTAACATCAAATTTCACACCGGCGCCGGCAAAAGAGTACAGCGGCTTCAACACATAATTCTCAAGATCCGCCGGGTATTCTTCTACTTCATTCAGGAAAAATGTCGGAGGAACATATTTGCTTTTAAAGAAGGGGAGAGAGTATTTGCTGATCTTGAAGAACCAGTTAGGATGAGCCATCCACTTTACATCAAGTTCTTCTGTGAACCGGAAATTATATTTAATGTCCTTTCTCTTAGCAAGCTCGTCGTGAATGACACGGTTATATATCCTGTCGATCGGGATCTTCTTTCCCTCATTCTCATAAAAAAGCTTTTTGCCTTCTTTGGTGATCTTTGTAAGACAAACAGTTTTTATTCCAAGATATTTTTCCGTACAAAGAAAATCTATGGATGTCTTTTGTTTCTCAGGCTCAATTTCAAGAAGTATAACATTCTCGGGATTTGAATCACCGATGATAACTTCCTTAAGCTTTTCAATATAAGACTCGTGCCCGTGCCCGTTAAAATGACTTTCAAGATCATCACCAATATCAAAATTTTTTCTCATCTTTTCATTCAGCAATTCCTGGTAGCAATACAACGAAGCGAATCCCTGAAGCTCTATAAGCTGCGGGATCAGCTTTCCATTATCATCAAAACATATCGCGAAGTCAATTGCCAGCAGACCAGGATGCGCATCTTCATTAGGAACAGCAAGCTCATCGGGTAATGCTTTTTTTGAATATTCTTTAAATTCGGGAGATTGAAGTGTTGTAACCAGGTCGGTTGAAGCCGCTAAAATTTCCTTAAGCAGATCATCAGGAATGAAGATCGGCGTCTCCGCGATTCTGAAATCGACCTTCATATTGAATTCAGTATCAAGATCATTTACTAATGATTTGTACTTTTCATCAGTGTACTCATTCAGATACTTTTCTCTAAGCTCTTTTATCAATATAAAATATTTTTGATTATTGTTTGAATGTCGCTCTATCAGTATCTGCCACACTCACTTACTTACCATCTCAACACACTCTACACACTCAACACACTCTACACACTCAACACACTCTACTCACTCTACACACTCTACACACTCTACACACTCTACACACTCTACACACTCTACACACTCTACACACTCTACACACTCTACACACTCT
>JAWXBH010000009.1:0-4159 GCA_034439935.1 bacterium | reverse complement strand
TGTCGTCCAATTCCACTTTTTAGGGTTCCATAAAAATAGGTATGTATTCATTCGTTGTTGTCTGTCGTTTTACACTTGCCCATAACGTTTTGCAGCTACCCGAAGGGCGGGACTTTTACCACAAAACTTGATTTGAAAAACTAAACTTCCATGAACCACAAAACTGTCTTTGGAAAACAAAACCCCGCCTTTTGGGTAGGTGCTGTTATGCCTTCGCCCTTCTTTTTCTGTCATAGCGCAAAGTAATATTCTTTAATTTTTGTCGCCATAAGTTTTCGTCTTAAAGTCAAGAAGTCATTGTAATCGTCAATACTCATTTGCTGAATTTCTATAGGCACACAATTCATTTTTAAGTTGTCCAAAAGTTGTTGCTCTGTTGCAAGTCCGCTAACTTGCTGGTTGTTGTCAAGCATTTGAGTTTTTACAATTTCAAAATAGTCCTTTGGTGGTTTATTTCCAACCTTGATGTTAATTTCCGATTGCATATAAACGTAGTTTGCAATTTGGTTGTATTTACTTCGGTCAAGTCCATTCTTTTTTAAATAGTCTTTTGGAAATAAATGGTGAATGTCTCCACGAAGCGAAATTAAGTCGCCTACTAAAACGTCTTTTGATAAAAAACCTCTGTCGTTTGCTTTTACTTGTGAAGCAAGAAAAACGTGGAAGTATGGACTACTTGCAACAGAAGTGTCTAAGCTCTGTGGAAGTGAAGCGTTCCAAAATGCGTCAGATAATTCTCCTTCTTCTTTTTCTTTTAAATACTCGTCAAAGGGTTTTTGTGAAATTTGTTTTATGTCAAAATCAAAAGCACTTTCAGGCGAACTCGAGTAGCGACCAGTAAGGATAGAATAAACTAACCAACGCCTAACGTAACTTTCAATTGCAACGGAATTAACTCCCATCTCCTTTAATTTTAGATAAAGGATGTAAGCAAAATTGATAGCGTTTTGTGAACGGATAAGTTTTGGAGAAATAAAACCAGCCGATTTTAAAATCATTAAAAACCTCTTAAAGTTGGTTTCGTTGATGAAATTATTAACACCAGTTTTTAACGTAGCAAAAGATTGTTCAGCGATTGTGTCCTCATAAGTTCTTGTTTCGAAATTTCGTCCAGATAGTAGGCTAACCAAATCCGAAAGTCGTCCTCTGCTGAATTGGGTTGTAAATGCAACACGAATTAAGTCGTTATAATCAGGGTCGTATAAATCTTCATTTTCTGTTTTGAGCCATTGCATTTTTTGAAAGAAATCTGATTTTGCAAAATCTTTATCGTTGTCGACAATGTTTTTGTAAAATTCAGGGGCAATTGCCAAATGGCAAAAGTAGTCAATTGCTTTGCGTAATTCGTTGCCTCCGTATTCATTGTTTGAAGCAATTTTGCTCATTACAAAATCTGCTTGACTTAGCACAACACCTTTTGAATTAATGCGAATAAATATTTCTGTAACTGTTTCAATGTCCAAGTCGGGTGATAACTCAATAAGTCCGATTTGTTTTTTCGGAATGTTTACAAGATTGGTAATTGCTTTTTCTATGAGGTCTTCATTTGCATTTGGATTTTGTTCCAAATATTTACGCACAACCTTTAAAACCCCAACGCTTCCATTAATAACTTCTGAAATGTCGTGAAGCCAAGTTTTGTCTTTTAGGATTGCCGGGTTTTGAACTTCAAATCTTTCGTCTAATGGATGAAAAGCAATTTTAATTTTTACTCGCTCATACGTTTTGTTAATTACATACTGTCCTAAAATTGCTGCCGTCAAAGCCGTTACACGTTGCTGTCCGTCAATAAGAATTTTTTTTCCTTCGCTTAAACTACCGTCTTTCAGTCGGACATTTGGATTTCTCCAAGCGATAACGTAACCAATTGGATAACCTTGATACAAGCTGTCCATTAAGTCACGAACTTTTGAGCTGTCCCATACGAAAGGTCTTTGGATTTCTGGAATTGCAATTTCGCCTGAGTTCACCCAAGCCAAAAGTGTCTCGATTAAGTGTTGGTTTACTGAATATTTCTGCATATGTTTTTTTTCTGTCTGTTCGTTACTTTATTGGTTACTGTGTCGTTTTTAGGGTGAGGCATAACGGTTTGCAGCTACCCGAAGGGCGGGACTTTTATCACAAAACTTGATTTGAAAAACTAAACTTCCATTACCCACAAAACTGTCTTTGGAACATGAAACCCCGCCTTTTGGGTAGGTGCTGTTGTGCGTTCGTTCTTCTCTTGTCACGAAGTGTTATTCTCCGAGGCAGCACGAAAGTTTGTTAGGAGCAAATTAGTATTCATAGTTCAAACTTATTTCAAGAAGTGTTTCAAATTCATTCACGCTGTCAGAAAATGTTTGAGTGTCATTCTCTTTGAAATTTAATTTGTCCTTAAATTCATTGTCATCTGTCATAGCAACCAAACAATTTAAGGCAGCACGAAATTTTGCGAACTCTTTAGATTCAAACTGATCTTGCGTGTGTTTTATTTTTTCAAACACATTTTCTCTATTGCTGTTTAATGATAACACACTTTCTATCCATGACTTAGTAGGAACATCAATGTCAATTGATGAAATTGCTTCTCGTAAGGTCTGGCTGTGAGCATTATATTTTTTGTATTTCCTACTTGAACTCAATGACTCTCGTTCTTCAAAAAGTGTTTTCTTGCCAAAGAAGTTATTCTCCTCTTTTATTTTCTTTATAAACTTATATAGTGAAAAATTAGAAGAAACTTGTCTTAATGGAAATGAGATACTCTTTACTGCGCTTACGATATAAAAGTTTAAGCAAGGAATATCGGATTCAGAAAGGTTTAATGCTTCTGCAACTTCATTCATGGCTATATTATGTTGCTCCCGCCACCGCCTCGGATTTTCTAATTCATTGAATGGAACTACATACTTACCAAACCATTTTTCGTCATATCTAATTCTTGTTTCAATTGAAGAACTTAAAAGGCATGAAGGTGAGTATAAACGGAAACCGTATTCACCTTCAATTTGATTTCTATTATTTCGCCACGCATTTGATTGTCCATTGACTACTACAAATAAAATTTTCTTACCTGTTACATCATGGAGTGAGCTCCAATTTTCTTGAATCTCATTAAATAACAAAGGAGTGTCAGCGTTTCTTGCGACTAAGTATATAATTAGTTCAAACCCCAGTTTCTCAGCACTGGTTTGTAGAATGGAATTAAACCATTTAAATGGTAGTTCAGCGATAATCATTTCAAGTTGCGTTTGTAGGTTTTAATTTATTGGAAATTGATTCTACTAAATCAAATAATTCGTCTGGAATGCCTGTATGTCGCTTACCACAATTTTTGCACGGTGGTTGTGAACTCATTTTGTATTCTGTAAGTGCTGTGAATGAAGTTTTTATTTTAGAATTCATCTGATATTCTGAAATTGAAATGAAGTAAACCCTGTCCTGTTCGGGAAGTTTTTCTGTGTTTATTAGCGTTACAAGTTTGTCAAATATTTGAAGTATGTTGTAGAGTTCTACAATCTTTGGATTGGTTGTAAAAACATCTTCATCGTGGTTTCCTCTATGTTTAATTTTTTGCAGATACTCATAAATTGCGTCTGCTCCTGTGTAGTTGAATTTGTAGTTGCCGTCTTTATATGAAAATGTAAAATCGTTCAAGTCGCTACGAACAATGTTTATTTGTTCTGATATGTAAGAAAGTTTCTTTCTTTCAATATCACCTTTCTTTTGTTCGTCAAATTGGTCTTGAATAAGTTTGTTTGCATCAATCTGTGCTTTCAATGCGAAGTAAATAAGAATAGAACCTATCAAACTTGTCAGCGGTGCAGTTATGCCCCCTATCGTGTCGCCAATTGTGCCTGTGTCTTTGAATGATATTCCTGACCAGCCACGAGTGAAAAGAAAAGGCGAGACAATTACCAAAATAATTCCTATGAGAAGAAAGTAAAAGATTTTATTTAAGTGGCTTTGTCCCATTTGTTAATCCGTCAAAGGTAATTTTTGTCATGATGAATATGATACTTGTCTGTCGTTTTTAGCATTGCCGTTTGATGGTTGCACTGTCCCCATAGAATGACGCACAACGGTTTGCAGCTACAAGAAGTTGGCGATTTCGGAGACGAAAACTGTCTGCCACCACAAAACTTGATACGTAGCACCAAGCATCATTTAACCACTGAAC
>JAWXBH010000008.1:0-53649 GCA_034439935.1 bacterium | reverse complement strand
TCCCATTAGCTTTGTCTTTTACAATTAAACTTTTTTTTTCCTCTCCTTCTTTTTTTTTTTTTCCAAACTTTTTTTCCTTTTTGAATTTTTTTTTTAAGGTTTTTAAATTTTTTTCCCCCTTCGTTTTTTTTTTTTTTTTTTCTGCGGCATTAAGATTCATTTTTCAAAGTAAAAAAACTTTTTACTAAAAAGAATTTACTAATTTTTCTATTTTACAAAAATTGTCCCTGTTTTTTTAAAATCAAACTTGACTATATAAAACAGTTTGAGTAATATTATAACAGAAATATTAATGTTGTTTATCTGTTAGAAACTTGTTAATAATTTTTTTTCAGTTCTTTTATTTGCTTTCTGATCCAGTTAAGAAATTGTAACTATTAACATTTATTGTTAGTAACTGTTTAGATGCCCCCTAACTGCGTTAAAAACCTTGCTGTTGCGCTTAACTGCCAATGTTAGAAACCGGCTCTTTTTTTGAAAAATTTCTTTGATTTTTTTGTTTGGATATAAAGTAAAATATTAACTCACTTTCATTTGTTAATAATTTTTTAAAACCCTTAGCGTGTCAAAATTTTCTTCTTCTTCTTTAAAAAATATTTCACCAGATCCTTCACATACTAAAGTAACCGAACAGATAATACAGCAGGACACAAATGTTCAAAATGTGTGGAGCAAGTTTATCGAATTACTGTCTGATAATTTAAAAGTAAGCGAGGTGAATACCTGGTTCTCGGTAATTACTCCGAAAAGTTTTGAAAATAATGTTCTGACTATCGCGGTCCCTAGCGAAGATTATTACAGTCTTATCGAAAGCAGATACAATAAAGTAATTTCTAAAATTGTAGAGATACTGCTTGGTCCTGACGGAAAACTTAACTATGAAATTACGCAAATGGGGCTCTTTCCAACCATTGAAAAGGAAATGCCTGACATCAAGGATCTTCAGGGAAAAATTACTGATATTTATCCCGTGAAAAAAAGTTTTGATGACTTAAAGGTTAGTTCCGCGGAGGAAGAATTTAATTCAAATTTAAATCAGAAACATATTTTTGATAATTTTGTGAAAGGCGAAAGTAATGAGCTCGCAGTTGCCGCAGCTTTTGCCATCACAAACAATCCCGGCAAAACATACAATCCGTTTTTCATTTATGGAGGAGTGGGACTTGGAAAGACACATCTGGTTCAGGCAATCGGAAACGAGATTCTGAAGAAGTTTCCCGGTAAGAAAATTTATTATACCACAGCCCCGGACTTTACAACTCAATTCACCAATAACATCGCCCAAAGCCGCATAGATTTTTCAACCAATAGAAACGGAACAAAGAAGCTTGATTCGTTTTATAAATCACTTGATGTCCTTATCCTTGACGACATTCAGTATCTGAGCGGAAAGGAAAAGACACAGGACTTTATGTATCAGATATTCAATACTTTATACAATGAAAAGAAGCATATTATTTTTTCAAGCGATAAGCCGATCAATCAGATCAAAGGCATAGAGGAAAGACTTGTCTCAAGATTTCAATGGGGCATCACTGCGGACATTCAGCCGCCTAACTGGGAGATGAGAGTTGCCATTATACAGAAGAAATTTCAGGAAACAAATATTGATGCTCCGGAAGAGGTAATACATTTTATTGCTACTAACGTTAAAGACAGCATCAGGACAATTGAAGGCTGTATCGTTGGGATTATTGCAGACAGTGTGCTTCGATACAGAGGAGAGGTCAATCTTGAAATAGCAGAAAGTGTGATAGGGCGTGTTGTCGGAAATGTACGACGCGCAAAAAATATTTCAATCGAAAACATCATATATACTGTAGCAACTTACTACAACATTTCCGAAAACCAGATTCTTTCACGTAAGAGAACAAAGGAGATAGCTTTTGCCAGACAGGTTGCTATGTTTCTTGCAAAAGAACTTACCTCGCTTACTCTCGAGACCATTGGATTGAACTTCGGCGGAAAGGATCACGCGACCGTACTATATGCCAACAATATCGTTTCCACCCTGGCAAAAAAAGATAAAAATGTGTTAGATCAAATCGCTGAAATAAAAGAGCTTCTAAAAAATCTCTGACAAAATAAAGTCTTTGCTGTTTTTTAAAAAAAATTTATTTAACATTATATATTTGCGTCAATACCTCACTTGTCGGTAACTTCTCAGTAACATCTTAATAACACTCACTTATAAACATTTCCGGAACAATTATCTAAACTATTATCTTCAATTGTTAATATTTTCTAATTAAGCTATTTTTATTAACATGTTATCAGACACGTCAGGACTGACAACATTGAATATCCTGAGTTACTGACACAACTAACACCACTACTACTGCTACTAATTTTTATATAATATAATAATAATGATAGAGAAGCTTCTGATTAGAAATTATTTGATAATAAAAGAGACCGAGGTAGAGTTTTATAAAGGACTGAATATTCTTACAGGTGAGACAGGAGCAGGGAAGTCAATTATAATAGATGCGCTTTCTCTTATTCTTGGCGAACGCGCGGATTATTCTAAAATTAAAAAAGATCAGGAGAAACTCATAGTAGAAGCTGTCTTTAATCTTAAGGGTAGAAAGGATGCTGAGAAGATGCTGGGAAAGCTGCTTGAAGGTGAGATCGTTGATACGGAAAGTATTATTATCAGAAGGGAGCTTCTAAGGAAAGGTATCAGTAGAAATTTTATAAATGATACTCCGGTGAATATTTCAGATATGAAGAAATTGGGAGATATGATAATAGATATTCATTCTCAAAATGAGCATCAGTCTCTGCTTAGTAAAGAAACCCACCTTGAGCTATTGGACAATTACTCGCTTCCGGTGGAAATTAAAAAAGAATATGACAATAATTATGGAGAACTTAAAAACAGGATAAGTGAATATGAGGAAATGATTTCCAGAAAGGAAGAGTTTATTGGCAACAGGAAGATGATGGATTTTGAACTAAAGGAAATTAATAATATAAATATACAGAATAATGAAGATTCAGAGCTTGAAAATGAATTGAAGAAGTTAGAACATGCTGAGGACATCTCAATTGCGCTGGACTCCGCAATTAAAGTTTTATATGAAGAGGAAACAAGCTCAGTAACATCGTTAAAATTTGTTATAAAGGAACTGAAAAAAATTTCAACTTATGATAATACCTTTGAAAAAATAATTGAAGATATTGAGAGCTCGTATATAGTGGTAAAGGAAAGCTCTGATTCACTCACGAGCTATAGGGATAAGCTTAATTTTGACAATAACCGGATAGAGGAGATAAGAGTGAGGCTCAGCGCGATAACTCATTTAAAGAAAAAATATGGAATGAATGCAGCTCAGCTTATTGAGAGGTCTGAGGTTTTGCAGAAAGAGCTGGTATTCGCCGAGAACTTTGATTATGAGCTGGAAAAAATTCTGAATCAAATCATTGAAATAAGGAAGAAGGTTTTTCAAAAAGCAAAGGAGATGTTTGAATTGAGAAAAAAGAATTCAGCGCAGCTTGAGAAAAAAATAAATCTGATGTTCAAGGAAGTTGGGCTTGAAAGCGCGGAATTCAAAGTTAATCTTACGAATGAAGAAGGGTCTGAAGATGATTTACTTTCGGTGAAGGACGGACGCAAGTTATTAAGTTTAGGAAAGAACGGATACAACGATGTCGAGTTTTTGATAAAGGCAAACAAAGGTTCGGAATTCACACCGCTGAGAAAATCTGCATCGGGAGGCGAGATATCGAGGATAATGCTTTCAATAAAAACCGTGCTTTCTGAGAAAGACAAAGTCGGAATTTTGGTCTTCGACGAAATTGATACAGGTATCAGTGGCAGGATAGCGCAGAAGGTTGGGAAAATTTTGAAGTCGCTGTCAAAGACTCACCAGATAATCTGCATAACACACCTTCCTCAGATAGCGGCAATGAGCGAAAAGCATTTTCATGTGAGTAAAGCTGAAGAGGGAAATGAAACCATTGCGAGCATCAGGAATCTGACGGAAGAGGAAAAAATTGTTGAAGTTGCAAAGTTACTAAGCGGAGAGCAGGTTACAATTGCTTCAAAACAAAGTGCCAAAGAGCTTATAAATAGTTGAGTTACATACCGCTAAAAAAAATCCCCACACAACTTTTTATATTCAATGGTCAAAATACTAAATCGATATGCGAAAACATAACTATCTAACTAATTTAAGTCCGTCGTCCGGTTCATTGACTATAAATCGTCGTGTGAAGATTTTAAAGGAAGAACAAATATGAAAGAACATTTAAGCTTGTGAGACAAGCTGACATCCTTAACTTTCTTGTTTTATAAAAGATTCCTTAAAAATTATTTATGTAATCAGAAAGTTGACAAAATCTTCATTAGTAATTGCCCCGAAATAAAAATTCATATCTACGGCGTCAAGCGCAATGGCAAGGTCAGACTTGTTATACTTAATTCCTGAAAACCTGTTTTCTATATCTGATATCTCACCATGACCCAAAAAGTCTCCGTAAATTTTTATGTTTTCAATTGAACCGTCCCTGACATGAATGCGTGCATCGATCAGTCCGAAAGCGAACCGGTTTACCTTTTGAATATTAAATTCAGGAGACCTGCCGTAATTCCAATCCCAGGTTTTATACTTTGTCTCCGACAATTTATTCACTCCGTCCCACTGTTCTTCAGTGAGCTGATAAACCGAATCGGAATAATTGCTTCCAAGGATAGACCGGATCAGACTTTCATGAAATTCGTCAATTGAAATTTTAGTTTTCAAAAATTCTCCGATGTTTGCAACACGGCTTCTGACAGACTTGATGCCTTTGCTTTCAATTTTATCGGTTTTAACGTTAAGCGCTTTTACAACGGTGTCAAGATCAGAATTAAAAAGCAATGTTCCATGGCTGAACATGGATTTTGTATCAGTGAACTGCGCATTGCCGGAGATCTTTCGTTCGTCAACGGTAATATCGTTGCGTCCGTTAAGTTCAGCGTTCACTCCTAATTCCCTGAGGAGCGCGATAACCGGTTCGGTAAACAGTTTAAAATTATGAATGCTTTTCTGGGAATGTTTTGTCATGAAGCTGAAATTAAGATTTCCGTTATCGTGATAAACAGCGCCGCCGCCGGAGATCCGCCTGACAACGGAAACATTATTCGCATTAATGTAATCAGCGTTTATTTCTTCAATTGTATTCTGATGCTTGCCGATTATAACAGAGGGGTCATTTATATAAAATAAAATATAATCAACGGACATATCCAGGTTTCTGACGCAATATTCTTCAAGAGCAAGGTTAACAGTCGGATCGTTGATGTTTCTGTTGTCAATTAACTTCATCTTAAAATTTTTTCTTAAATATTCATATAATAAAAAATTTAATAAATCCAGATTTTAAACCTGACTTTTTAAAATTTATAATTTCAATGGTTTAAATTTTTCCTTTATACTTAACGTCAATTTTTGTTTTTTGAATAAATAAAAATATTATGCTGCCTGAATTTAAAAATTTAACCGAAGAAGAAACAAGTTTGATGCTTATGACACCCGCCTTAGTTACTTTGCTGATAGCCGGAGCAGAGGGAGATATTGATAAAAAGGAAATGGACTGGGGTGGAAAGATAGCGCACTTCCGTGCTAATGCGGATAACATTCTGCAGGGCTATTACCGAGAGGCAGATAACAGCTTTCCTGAAACGCTGAACAGTCTCATAAAAGCAATGCCCGAAGATGTAAAGGAAAGAAGCGAAAAAATAAAAAATGAACTCAGCAAGCTGAATGATATACTTCCAAAACTTGACCCTGAATTTTCCAGGGAGTTTTACAATAGCATGCGGAGTCTTTCCAGGCAGGTTGCACAGGCGTCCGGAGGAGTCTGGGGCTACGGTTCGATAAGCCCGGAAGAGCAGAAGTATCTTGATCTTGAGTCAATCAGCCCGCCCGAAGGATTATAAAAGATTTATAAAAAGTTTTTAAAAGACAAAAGCCGGAATATTAATTCCGGCTTTTCCATTTATTGCACTATGTTTTACAAAAATTAATAATTACTCCGAAGTAAAAACAGCAAGCTTAATGAACTTCTCACCAATGCCCGGAGCTTCAATAAGAGCAATGTAAACTCCCGAGGCAAGATTCCCATTGTCAAAATTTTTCAGATCCCAGATGACAAAAGATTCATCGTTGGCTTTACTTATCTTTTCTACTATGTTACCGCTCAATGTGAAGATCTTGATCGTGCATGTGACCGGCAGTCTTGTAAATGTAATATATCTGTTCTCGATGACCTGTGCATCGTTGAATCCATAGAAAGGATTTGGGACGGCTCTTATCTTTTCAAGATCATTGCGAGTCGATGCGAGCTCGCTGTTGCCTAAGGTTGGTGCGATCGACGAGACTTCGTATGACAATTCCGTTCCTGTCGCCTGGACGGGACGTGTGACAGTGTAGGGGTAAATGTAAAACTTATCACCAGATTTAAAATTTGATGCGGAGTTAATTTTCTTTGGACACCAGACATACATTATGTCAAACGTGTTTTGTTGAGTTCGCAGATTCTTTGTTGTATAAAACGAATTAGCACTGTCAGAATAGTCCGAATTAAAAATGTACAAATGTTCAAGACCGCCTGTTTTGAATGTTGTCGGATCCCACTTTCCATCAATCTTTCCTTTTCCTACTTCAACACGCTGACCATTGACAGTTGCAAATAAGGAATCATTTGTTTCGAGAAAAGCACAATTGATCTGTCTTTTGTTGGGAGCTGTACTGTCGGAGGCGTCGGTAATTTCATAAACTTTGAAAGGGACTTTTCTCATATCCTGATAATAAAATTGCGGACCGGTTCTGATAATAAATGGCACAAAAGAAGGATCCTCAGGAGGAAGTAAACTCCTGTTCAGATACCTGTATGCTTTCTGACCGTCAGCAGTATCAGAGAATTCAATAACAATTTTCTTCAATCGTTCAGCAGGCAATACCGATCCCATTCCGCTATAGGTACGGGCTCCGGGAAAAGATATTCCCATCATCCGGCTTTGAAAAGGACGGCTGAAGGAACCCAATCCTGCGCCAAGAGAATCCACTGATTTTAAATACCTGTTTTCAAAAGGGAGATATTGCCAGCCGTTATAACGAGCCTGCGTACTGTCACGAGAGACCGTTGAATCACGGATCACACCCTTGTTAAGCATTTTCTGAACTTTAAACAATATGCCGTCGATCAATACAGATGAATCATCAGGAGCTGAAACTCCAAGTGGTGCGTTGTAATATTTTTTGTTCTTTGAGATGGTGTCAAAAGTAATTCCTTTATTCTCAGAGCGAAGAATATTGTAAGAAGTATCCGGCGAATTAAAGACAACTCTGTAAAGAGCAGTTTTCAAAACATTTTGATCGATTATTATCGGCATTACACCAAGATCTTTTCGGTTGGTATTCAGAGTATCTCCGTTATGTAATGTAAAATCAGAACCCGCCAGTGACGCCTGAGGAATGACACTTATGATGCTGCCCATTCCATTTCCAAATATGATCTTTCTTTCTTCCTTCACCTGTGCATTTGTTCTGTATGCGTAAGGTATGACCGCGAATTTATATTGATGTCCAGAAATAAAATCCGAATTACCGTTGTGCTCTTCGGGGAAAGCCGTCTTAGTTAAACTCAGGCTTCTGAATATTCCTGTATTCGGAAAACCTGCAGGAGCAAGGGCTGTATTGAAAGGGACGACGAAGTAAGGAAGCAATTGTTCAATCCCGTTTATTGTAATTCCTGAAGGAAGTGTATCAATGACTGCACCTATGGTATCGATGATATCATATATTTTCAGCAGACGAATTTTATCTGTCACCGTAGTCGGTTTGTTGAAGTCCGGAATGCTGTCAGTGAATCTGCTCAGCTCAACGATCTGATAGCCTTCAAATTTAAGATAACTGCTATCAGAGACAGACTGAGTGAGCGTATCCAAAATTAAATAAGATTCCGAAGAGTTATCCCAAGTAATCGTGATTTCACTTCTACCTTTGTTTCCGATCTCTTTAGTGTTTGCATTTACATTCGGAAGAGGCAAAACAGGATTGGAAGCATAGTCCGATAGATATTGTGCTCTTGTTACATCAGTCAACTTTCTTAATCTTGTGATCGAACCTAAATTTGAAAAACCTCTGGCAATGAGCTGTGACATTACTATGTTCTGAGTGTCTCCCGGCGCAACAGTAAGTAATGAGTCTCCCGAACTCATTAAATATCTTCTATCACCGGGGGGGCTATTTTGAATTGGTCCTATTAATGCTCCACCACAGTTCCAGACTCTTGCCCTGTTCGGATCACCGTTAGTTCCTCTTTCAGACCATCCTGAAATTGTTGCCGGATCACCGGGATAGCAAATTCTGGTTCGGGATAGATTCTCCGGATTGATCCACGGAGTTCGGTCCTTTTTTAAACCCATACCTAAATTGTATGCTTCCATTGGAGTACTGGGATCATCTTCACAGATTGGACCTGAGCCGAAATGTACAATGCTGCTCATACCTAATTCCCTGTAACCTCTCTTAATAATAGTGTTGCTGGATCCCGGAGGAATTGTTCTTAAAACAAAATCATTTTGATTTCCTGTATAGATTGTTGCGCTGTTAAGAAAACCCGTCCCAACAGCAGGAGGATTTATGCCATAAGATGGAGGGTTTCCGAATCCGTCAGTATTGTCCGCATTATAACCATAACCAAGTTCGCGCAAAGTGTCACTGCCGATGTAATCATCGCTGGCATCACCCAGATCCACATCACTCACGAATGTGAAATAAGCTCGCTCCCAGTTAAAGCTTGACTTATTGATCACTACCCAGTTAATAAATTGAACGTCCTTTAACGGATCGGAATCATAACACCATGCGGTAACATGAACTTCGGCGAACAAAGGAGCTGTCCCTCCTCCGAATCCTTCACCTACTGAATGTCTTTCCCGAAAACCGTCGGTCATGCAAAGAAAAATAGTTTGTGCTGCATTTTTAATTCCGGGAATGTCGATGCCCGGCTCGTAACTACCGTTGTTGTTGACATCATCATAAGGCGCGCCGAACGGTATCATATCTGTCCAGCTTGCATAGTCCGGATTTGAAATAGGGTTATCACCTTTCTTAACAGAATAAATTCGGAAACGTGAATCTGTCAGAGCAATTCCATTTAAAACATATCCCGGCGCATATTCACCGGCATAAGAAGCTGCTGCCTGCCTGACGCTGCCATTAACAAATGCACCGATTGAAAGTCCTGAAGTAAATACTGCAAACCGGCTCGAACCCTTTGGCCACATCAAGCCGGGGGAATTAGTTACACGAATGTCCTGATTAAGAGTGCCCGTGTTTTGAAACCATGTATCAACGTTGTTGCCGTTCAATTTTGTCTGTGATTTAATGAAAGGCAGTGGTAAGAAATCTAAGGTTGAATTTATGGAGCTGAAATTTTCTGAGGGTGTTGAATTTAAGTTACCTGTCAGAGCGGGAAAGGTAAATATTAAGATTAAGAATCTTAAGCAGAAAGTTTTCATTATTCTGTACCTTTAAGAAATAGTTAAGTTAAAAATAAGCGGCGAAAATTTTATTAACATAATAATTTTCACCGCAAAACTCTACACCAGTTTATGTATTTCAGTTTATCCTGCAACACATCCGTCCAAAACAATGAGATTTAGAAAGTAAAAATTTTTAGTTTCGATTAACTAAGCTTTCTTTTTAAAAAAACTTTTAACACAAAGGCACAAAGACACTAAAAAAAGATTTTTATTATTATAACTGAAATCTTTATATGTCTCAGTTAAAGTTTTTGCTTTTCTTTGAGTCTTTGTACTTTCGTGGTTTTTCTTGATCTTTTCAGTACGGAGCGAGAGAAATATCAGACCGCAACTACGCCTGCCGCGGGTTCTTTTTAATAAAGATAATGATTCCCCTATTTGCTGATTAGTTTAAAACTATTTGAATGTTGATAAAAATGTTTTGGACAGCACTGAACCTTCAAATGCAAGTTTTATAGAATAACCAGAGCTTATCTTCGCGGCATGGTTTTCTTTCCAAGAAGAAAAGAAATGCCTGCCATCAAATTTAAATTGTTGGTTTTTACCTCGGCGTTAAAAATGGATAATTCCGATTTAAAAATATTTGTTAATCCAAAATCATCTCTTACTTCAAAAGTAATGTTCATGCTTCTGCCGGCAGGGATTATCACCCCGGCACCACCGCTTATTCCGATTTCAGTTTTTTTGTAACTGCTTGTATTATCGTTATCGATATCAGGTGGACTACCCTTAAACTTAGATTTTAAAAGAACTCCTATAAATGGACCGGCATTTACAAAAAACTTTATTTTGTTTCCAAATTTTGCTTTGAGGAGGAGTGGGATGTTCAGGTAGTCATGATTAAATTCTTCCTTGCTTCCTGAGCTGGTTTCATATTTTTGTCCCTTCCTTTCATAATAGGCACCGAGCTTCAGTGAATACATGTCATTAAGATTATACTGTCCGCTGACTCCTCCAATAAAGCCGATCGTAGTTTTCTTCAATGAATCAACATCGGTATTGGTAATTTTCTGGGATCTCAGCCCCGCACCACCTTCGACTCCAAACTCCCAAAGGAACGCCTGCGAGAAAGAACTTTGTGACGAAAAAATTGATATTGCGGTAACAAATACGAATGTAACGAGGACTTTAAATTTGTTCATGCTTTTAATTTTTTAATTTATAAATTCGAAACAAAAATAAACAATTTAGTTATTAATTTCAAAATCAATTCAGCATAAAAAAAACAGAGTCTGCAAAGTTAGCGGACTCTGTCTTTTGAACTTATGTATTATAAAATTTTTTTACCTGCGAAAAATAACAATCACTATTTAACGAGGATCATTTTTTTTGTTTGTTTAAATTCACCTGCTTCAATTGTGTAGTAATATATTCCTGATGAAAACTCCGACGCATTGAATTCCGCAGAATAACTTCCCGGTGTTTGAAATTCATTTACCAGTGATTTTATTTCTCGTCCGAGTTCATTGGTAACTTTTATATTAACAAAAGATTGCTTTGGAATATAGTAAGTAATTACCGTAAGAGGATTAAACGGATTTGGATAATTTTGAGACAGGGAATAATTTTCCGCGAAAGAAACATTATTGCTTACGGAGGAAGTAACTCCTAATTTAATAACATAAAGTCCGGTGGAGATATCGCTTGCAATGATATTTCCCGAAGGAAGATACGGATAAATATTCCAGCACCCCTGATAAGCTGTGCTGTTAACTCCGGGATAAGTGTCATAATGACCGACCTCTACCGGGCTGGCAGGGTTCTGAATATTATAAACAATTACTCCTGCGCGATAATGTGCAAGATAGAGAGAGTCACCTTTTATATATGCATTGTGAACCATTGATGCGCCGTCATACGGCATTAAATCAGCTAGCTGAACCTGATTATTTATATCGGTAATGTTCCAGATCTTTGCATGATTTGAACCGCCTTCATCTGTTGTCACCAGAATTTTTCTGTCGTCAGAGGTCCATGCATTATGAGTGACAGCACCGGGATAAGTAAACTCACGAATGAATTTTATCGAATCCTTATTTCTTGCATCCAGCATTACAAGGTATCCGTTGCTAATCGCTGCACCGTAGATTGTATCATTTTTAATGAAGCAATCGTGAATATACTTTGTACCCCATTGACCTCTTTTGACCGGATTTTCCGGATCAAGCAGATCGAGAATGAAAACACCGCCGTTGTTATAATTTCCTCCGTTGCAATACAAATATCTTCCGTCCTGAGAAATTGAGTGTGAACGTGTGTAGCCGGCAAAAGTATAATTTTTTACAAAGTGAATTGAGTCGGGCAGATATTGAAGGTCAACTATCTGCACACCTGCTCCGCCTTCAGAAACAATATAAAGGTAATGCGAATAAGTTTTCATTTCCCTGTAGTTGTAAAAAGAACCCGGACCCGGGACTGTTCCTTTATTAATTATATTTGCAGGATCAGTAACATCATAAACCGTTGTGCCTGCATAGTGACCGATGATGGCATATTCCTTACCGCCCGCGACATATCCCCAGCAGGAAGCGTAGTGCCAGCCCGACGGAGTTCCGCCGGAAGTAAACTCGTTCTTGTTGCCAAGCATTGCCATATTGCTAACCGATTGTGACTGAGCAAAGGAAGCAAAAACCAACAGCAGAAGTGTAATTAATTTATTCATTGTTAGAAAATTGTTAGAATTAGTTTAAAAATAATTTAATATTAATATGGAATAAAAGAAACCGATTACGGAAAAGGATAATTAATCTTTAAATTAAATAAAGTATATTCATAGTGAGTAAGAAAGAAAATTTATGAAAACTAACACATCGGTGCAAAAGGTTGCACAATGCCTAAGGCATGACATAACTTATGGCAATTTCAAACCCTTCAAACATCTAAAGGAAGCGGAAGTAGCAAAAAAGTATAACGTCAGCAGAGTGCCTGTCAGAGAGGCATTCCGGATGCTTCACTACGAAGGATATCTTGACGTCATTCACAACAAAGGATGCTTTGTAAAAAAAATTTCCAACGACTACATCATCCAGACTGCAACTGTATATAAGCTTCTTGTTCCTGTGATCCTTGAAAAAGCAATTCCAAAGTATACAAAAAAAACTTTCGAAAGAGCCGATAAGGTCTTAAATAAGATTGAGCAGTGTAAGAACTTCTCTGAAGTGGGTTACCTTATTTGGGAGTTTGCGAAGATAATTTATACACCATCCGGTATGCCTTTCACCGTAAGCATCTTTGATGATATCTATAGGCAAAGTGTACGTGTATTAAATGAGTTTTTCGAAACACGCGAAAATGCGTTATTTAAAGTTAAAGCTCATAAAGAATTTATTGAGCTTTGTAAAGAAAAGAAAACAAGGGAAGCAATAATTCATTGGACTGAATTTGTCGGACAGATGGAAACATTAGTAATAAACCGAAAGGACTTTTCCAAACCTATCATAAACAAAGCTTCCTGATTCGAAATTTATCACCCAATTACATTGCCTAAAGAGAAGAAGAAAAATAATACAGTTGAACTTATCGCCAGGCAGATACGAGAAGATATTACCAAATCAAGCTTTAAATCTTCTCAGCATCTGAAGGAGGGATATTTTGTAAAAAAATTCGGAGTGAGCAGGGTTCCGGTAAGAGAAGCTTTCCGTATATTGCACAGCGAAGGCTATATTGATATGATCCCAAACAAAGGAAGCTTTGTAAAAAAGATTACAAAAAAAGATATTGAGGAAATTGCACTTATATATAAACTTCTTGCCCCGGTCGTTCTCGATGCCGCCATTCCTAATTATAAAAAAAGCACCTATAAGCAAATTGAGGAGATCATCATAAAAGTCGAACATTGTAAGGATTTTTCAGAGGTCGGATATTTCTTGTGGGAATTTGCAAAAACAATTTTTGGTCCTTCCAAGCTTACTTTCTTTCTTGAACTGTTTGATAAGATGTACAGAAATAACATAAGATCATTAAATGAAATCTTTGAAGCATCTGAACACAAACAATATGACACTTCGGATCACCGTGAATTTCTGAGATTATGTAAATTGAAAAAAAAGAAGGAAGCTATTGATACCTGGACGAAACACATTAGTAAAATTGAATCTCTAAACTTAAAGCTAAGATCAAACTAACTTCTCAACTGCATCTTTAATTTTTTCAACTCCTATAATTTCAGCAACAATATTTTTTGTATTGAGACTTTTCAGATTTCCCTTTGGAATTATAATTTTTTTAAATCCAAGCTTCGCTGCCTCTGTAATTCTCCTTTCAATATATGAAATCGTCCTCACTTCCCCGGAAAGTCCTATCTCACCCAGTACAACAGTTTCGGAATCAATTGGTATGTCACGGAATGAAGAATAAATGCTCATCGCAACGGCAAGATCAATCGCGGGCTCATCTATCTTTACGCCTCCGGCAATATTAAGAAATATGTCATACTTGTTTAAATGAAGCCCAAGCTTTTTTTCAAGCACAGCAACAATTATGTTTAGCTTCTTATAATCAAAACCCATTGAAGTCCTTTGGGGAATTCCGTAATTCGATGAAGCGACAAGTGCCTGAACTTCGATGAGGATCGGTCGCGTACCTTCCAGCGATGATGAGATCACACAGCCCGATGCTCCGTAATTTCGCTGCGAAAGAAATACCTCGCTGGGATTGAGAACTTCCTTCAGACCTTTATCGGTCATCTCAAAAATTCCAATTTCATTTGTTGAACCAAAACGGTTTTTTATCCCGCGCAATATTCTGAATGAATGAGTTCTCTCGCCTTCAAACTGCAGAACAACATCGACCATGTGTTCTAGAACCTTTGGTCCGGCGATCATTCCTTCTTTTGTTATGTGTCCAACAATGAAGACCGAAAAGCCTTTTGACTTAGCAAGATGCATGATGAGGGCTGTCGATTCACGCAACTGTGAAACTGTTCCGGGGGCGCTTTCGATATCCTGTCTGTAAACAGTCTGAATGGAATCTATCACAACTATATCCGGGTCTTCTCTTTCAATGACAGCACGGATGATCTCAAGGTTCGTTTCCGACAAAATGAAAAAATTCTTTGGACTATGACTTAGTCTGTCGGCGCGCAGTTTTATCTGGGCGGCTGATTCTTCGCCGCTTACGTAGAGAAATTTTTTATCGCCTATGTGCTCTGCTATCTGAAGCATCAATGTGGATTTACCAATTCCCGGATCTCCTCCGATGAGTATGACCGAGCCCTCCACTATACCTCCGCCCAGGACTCTGTCGAGCTCGGCTATCCTTGTCTGTGTCCGGGATTCGCCTACTGACATGACGTCGGAGAGAGACTGGTATGCGTCATCGTTAACTTTTAACAATGCTCTTCCGGACGATTTCTTTTTGTCAATGCTTATGATCTCTTCAGTGAGTGTATTCCACAATCCGCACTCGGGACACTTGCCACTCCATTTAAGAGAGCTGTAACCGCAATTCTGACAAACATATTTTGATTTTATTTTTGACATCGCGTGCAATATAGACAAAGTTAAAAAAAATTTGTAGGGTAAAGATGAATGTAGTTGAAAGTTGGAAGTTGATAACTTCTTTAACTAAATTAACTTCAGAATGTGATTATAAAAAAATGCCTCACTCTTTTTAAAAGTGTGAGACATTTTTGTCAATCTGATAAATTGAAATAAATTTACTTTATTACAACCATTCTTTTAACATCTCTAAATTCTCCGGATTGTATCCTATAGAAATAAACACCACTTGAAAGATTACCAGCATTAAAATCTACAAAATGGTTTCCAGGCTGTCTGATTTCATTTATTAATGTGGCAACTTCTTTACCCAATAAATCATAAACCTTTAGAGTCACAAGTCTTGTGAATATCCAATTTGTGAAGATAAAAGTAAGATGTAAATAATTATTTTTTTCATAATTTTTAAAATTATTTTATTAGAATCATTTTTTTGGTAGCTGTAAAATTACCGGATTCGAACTTATAAAAATACACTCCGCTTGAAAGATTTTTACCATCGAAATTTATTTCATATTTTCCCACTTGTTTGAATTCATTAATAAGGATCAGAATTTCTCTTCCGGTAATATCATAAATCTTAATTTTAACAAATCCATTGTAAGGTATTTCATACTGAATATTAGTAGAAGGATTAAATGGATTAGGATAGTTTTGAAATAATTCAAAACCATTTACAATAAAGTTATTATTTGTTACTTGAGTTGTTTTAACATTTAGATTACTATCTGTTTTAATTACCAAAGTATTATCATTAGCAAAAGTGGAATCATTTCCAATCATTCCTGCGAAAATCAAATATGAGTTTTCTGCCTGTATTGATGTGACCAATCTTGTATATACATTTTCAACCGGGAATGTCTTCTGTACACTAATCCTTCCTAATGAATCTGTCATAAAAGCTTTTGCAATGTTGCTGTCATTTAAAACAACAATTCGATATGTATTAAAAAGATATTTATTATTATTCAGGATATTTAAATTTTCAAAAATTTCTTCTTTATCTGATTCAAATATTTTTGTAAATAAAATATTTCCTGCTTTATCCAATCTTTGAAAATACGATACATTTTTGGTATTTAGACTATCTAATGTATTACCTGAAATTATAATATTCTCATCTGATTTAATTATTTTTTGTCCGCTTGATAGTCTGTTTTTAGCATTAAGTTTTTTGTTTACTACAACATTCCCCACAGAATCAAAGAGAACAAACAGCGTTTGACCACTTGTAAAAGTACTTCTGTATATACCAGTGGTCGCAAATTGATCATTTTCTAACACTTCAATTGAAGCGAGGGTACTTTCAAATCCTTCCTGAAAAATTCTGCTCCATTGCTTGTTTCCTAAAGAATCTAGTTTTAATATGAAACCGTAAAAATTAAAAGCACCGCCGCATGCAATATATCCTAAATCACTGGTTCTCTTTATATCATAAATAGCCCCAATACCGGTGTAAGTTTTATCCCAAACAATATTTCCATCAGAATTAATTTTAACACAAAAGCTTCTGTCACCGGCAAACACGCACCCTCCATCTGAAGTTGAAATTGATGTATAGATCGACTCATGATTTCCGAAAATTCTTGACCATATCGTATCTCCCGAATTATCAATTTTAAAAACATATGCGCTCATTGAACCTTTTTGCGTCACAAAAGCCGGGTAAGTCGTGCCTAAAATATAATAGTTGCTTGCATCAGCTTTACAAATAGAAAATGCAAAATTATCACTATGGTTAGCAGAATCATAAATTCTAAACCATGTATTATCATTTAGGAAAGAAAAATTTAAAAGAAGCGCGAAGGGCAAAAAATACAATATAATCCATTTTCTATTCTTAAAATTGCAAAAAAGAGAATATATTTTTAACAAAATTAAATTCAATGATTTCATGAGTTATTTTTTTTATAACATAATACAAACTACCGAAAAAAATCAACCACTTCTCCGTAATCTTACCCGGTTGGGAGTAGATTTATACCTGCTAGGTACAAGTCTCCGGGTTGAATTTTGTTTTAGAGGTTTTGAAAAAGACAGAGTAATTGTTTCCACAAGACTATTTAATAAAAACAGTTCAGGGTTTAAATTATTAAAAAGTTTTATTGCAGAAATAAAATTTATGAATGAAATTTGAAAGAGATAAATTCTTTTCATTGTATTCTTCCTTGGGGTAATTAAAAAACATATTGGGGTGGTGTTTCTTTACAAACTTAATAGTATTGATTTTAATAGTCAATCTCTCGCTGTCAAACGTCAAACGTGAAACATGAAACGACAATCTCTCGTCCATGCGATTCACGTATATTTTTTTTCAAAGAAAAGGTATTTTTCAAAATGAAAACTGCGTATATAATTTTATATTTTCTCAGCGGACTGGTGTTTTTGATTGCAATGCTTGGCTCATCACTCACAAAACCGATGTTCGATTCGATCTCAGAAACCGCACTTGAAACTTCCGGCTTTAAAAAAAGCTACATTCAGTCTGTAGATGAAAGAATAGATGATCTTGTTTATAAGTCCAAACAGATCGAGCTTCAGATAGAGAAGTTAAAAAAGTTTTTCTCTTCGGACAAAGTCGATGAAAGTAAATTCAAACGCGAACAAAATTTAATGCTTGAGAAAACTTTTTACTCGCCTCTTATCGGAATGTTCAATTTTGTATTCAGAACAGGGTTCATATTACTGTCACTAATCATTCTACCGTTCGCGGTGATGTTTCATCTTGCTTACAGAAGTCTTGATCTGAGGAAAAGAGTAAGACGTCTTGAGTCAATTGTTAATCAGAAAACTCACGCGCATTCTTGAAGACAGAAATTATTAAAGATACAGGTGCAGCAGCGGCTGAGATCGTCAATGGAAACGTTGTCGGGCTTCCGTCTGAAACAGTCTACGGGCTTGGAGCCAACGCGCTTGATGAAAACGCTGTACTGAAAATTTTTGAAACCAAAGAACGTCCCAGATTCAATCCCATCATCGTTCATATTGAAAACGAGAACGATCTTGAAAAATATGCTGATGAAATTCCTGATAAGGTTTATGACCTTGTAAAAATGTTTTCGCCCGGACCGATCACTTACATTCTGAAAAAAAAGAAAATTATTCCGGATATTGTAACGGCGGGTAATGATAATGTTGGTCTGAGAATCCCGTCGCATCCGCTGCTTCGTGAAGTATTAAAAAAGTCTAAGCTACCTATTGCCGCGCCATCAGCTAACAGGTTCGGAAAGATCTCTCCTACTTCTGCAGAAGATGTTTTAAATGAGCTTGACGGAAAAATTAAATACATACTCGACGGAGGCAGAAGTTATATAGGGATCGAATCAACAGTGATCAGTTTTTTAAACGATGAAGTAATGATCCTGCGTCATGGATTTGTTACAAAAGAAGAAATTGAGAAAGTGATCGGCAAAGTTTCAGAGAAAACGGATACTGAAAAAATAATTTCTCCGGGACAATTGAAAAGTCATTATGCTCCGAAGACTCCATTATATCAAACAGATGATATCGAAATGCTGAAAAAAAATTCAAACAAAAATATCGGCGTACTTGATCTTCAAAAATATAAAGATGAAAAAGAAATTGCTCTGAACCTTTTTTCAGACCTGAGGAAACTGGATTCAGAAGATTTTGACATTATAGTTTACAAAGAAGTACCAAACACGGGTCTGGGATTTGCAATTAATGACAGGCTGTGGCGCGCTAGCAGCGGGATCCTGTGACATTAACTTTCAATAATAAATCATGTCTGAACGCATAGTAATAGATTTTGACGATGAAAAAGATAAACCCAAACCGGAAGAGAACCGCATTGTAATCGATCTGGATGAAGAAAAAAAAGTAATTGATATCGAAAAGATCGAGGAGAGTAGAGAGGAGCGAATTTTAAATTCAAAAATAAATTCATACTACTGCGGAGGTCCGGATCTGAGCAAATATGTTGAAACCGATATCAGGTTTCCGGAAGGGATCGATCATGGATTCAGAAAAAAATTCAGTACAAAAATTAAAGATGAGTTCTTTAATTCAATACTTGAGAACAACAGGTTTATAATCCTCTCCTCCGGAAACGGTAGCGTGTATTTGATTGACAGGTTCACGGGAAAAGTGCAGGACAAAATTTTTTTTGAACATGAAAACTTTGAAAAGACAGGGTTGGTTTATGACAACGCTATTTATCTCAATTCCTTAAAAAGGATAATAAAGCTTTCAGAGAGCGACGGGGAAAAAATTAAAAGTGAAGATGTCTACAGTTCGCCGAAAGATTTTTTTATCTGGAGCAGCATCAACAGGTACGGAAGTGATCTTATATTTAATGAGTATAGTTTGTCCAGCCGAACTGCAGTGTTGCGGATCGTGAACCCAGATCAGGAAAACGCAACGGGTGAATTCAGTTTTAACATACACAGTTTTGTCAGTGATAAGGTCTGCATAGCCGAAGGCAGCTGCTATGTTTTGTTTGATACCAATATTCTGGTTTATGATCTTGAAAAGAGAAGGGGCACGGAGTTTTTACTTGATATAAAAACCGATGAAAATTCTTTTATATTTTATTTAAACCATAGACTATATATTACGTCACATCTGAATGAACTTTACTATCTCGATCTTCCTCCGGTTAATTTTAAATTCAGAAACACCGGCATAAAGAATAACTATATAAACTCAGTCGGAGGATTCGGAGACAACATTTTTGCGGGAACGCTGTTGGGATGGAAATATTACAAGGCGAGCGGACTGGAAATTCACGGCTTTGAAGATGAGTATGAGAATAAGATAGAATGCATAAGCAAAAATGTTCTTGTTGTTTCCAAGAAAAATAAAATTGTATTTTGTAACCTTAACAGGTTTCAGGAAGCTGAAAGTTATGTGATATCTTCAAACGAGAGGAACGAGGCGGTGGAAATTGTTTCGGCAATACTTTCAAACAATGAAATTTTTGTATTAACAAAAAACGGTGTGCTCGAATGTTTTACGAATGACAAGATGAACATTCATATTTAATCAGAATACTTCAAAAAATTAAAATAACACTTGACCAAAGATCTTAAAAAATTTAATAAAATAAAAAAATTCATAGTTGTATTTCTTTTGATATCTTCAAGCTGTTTTGCGCAGAAGGAGAATCAATTTATTTTTCTCTTTGATAATTCGGGCAGCATGTCGGGCTATTACAGGCAGCCGCAGAGTAATTTTAAATTATTCAGCAAAGCGCTGATCAAAAATTCTGTAAAGGGTGATGACCGAACGGATATTTTTCTTTTCACAAAAACGGATGCAAAGCGCGGGATAGTTTCACCGAAGTCATTGTTTGAGGGTGATGCAGGGAATCTTGTCCTTGATGAAGTGTTCAACAATTTTAACTTAATGTCCGGCAATGATAATAAGACCGGCACGACCGATCTGATCGAAGCTCTGGATAAAGGCATCGGAGCAATCGAAGGTAAC
Source organism: bacterium (assembly GCA_034439935.1). GTDB lineage: Bacteria > Bacteroidota > Ignavibacteria > Tepidaquicellales > Tepidaquicellaceae > JAGPCH01. The sequence goes on along the minus strand of JAWXBH010000008.1, from coordinate 33,165 downwards.
ACAGGAATTATATGGCTGGTAACGGACAACATAAATGATAATTCGGGAAGCGGAGACTCTTCGTTTCAAAACACAATTGATTTTTATCAGAAACTTAGGAATGACAGCAGGATACAAAAAATTTTATTGTATCCGATACCTGAAACAATTGTTGAAGACAATGATACTTCGAAAGGTTATGTCGCTTACGGAATAGTTTACTCAAAAAATAATTTATCACAGCAGGATCTTGAGTATTATGACGGAGTTTTGAGAAGTGTCGGAATAAAGCAAAAAGCGATCACGCTTAAGCCGCTTGATATCGGAACAATAGTGTTAAGACCAAAGCTTACATTGAGCAGGATCACGCCCGGAAAATTATTTTATGACGGCGGCACATTAAGAGGATACGGTTTTGAAGAAGGTGAAAGAGTGAAAGAAACATTCAGTGATCTTACATTGAAATCAAATTTGTATCCTTATATAATAAAAAGCGCTAAGCTGAATGTCGGACTGGAGAATTTCAATTCGTCGGATTATTCAGTGAAGTCTCTGGGAACGCAGACGATACTGCCTTCGACAGTGAGTAATGTTTCACCTGAAGGAGAGGTCACCGGATTTTCCGTGATATTTAATTTGCCGGAAATAACACCGACATTTTCTTTCAATACGATTTTCAAGGAAGACTTTACTATCGGCGGTGATCTGGTGCTTGATGTTTCGCAGGTAGATATTCTGCTTGATGAAAATTATGTGAACACATTCCGGGAGCTTTTTGCACTGCAGACAGTGCCCGAGATCTTTCAACCGGTATTAAAGGATAAAAAAATAGTTACAAAGATCCCTCTTGAGATACGGATGAAGTACGGACCCTGGAGATTATTCGTTTTGATAGGTCTGATAGCGTTGTTGCTGGGAATAATTGTAATGCTTATAATTTTATTCTTAAGGAAAAAATGTTTTGAGATCGTGATGGACAATGTTCCTCAGCAGGAAGTCTGTCTCGGGGGATTGTCATCATATTCAATTTCAAATAATTATTCCGGTGAGCTTGGAAAAATAAAGAAATCATTGTTCGGCAGCTTAAGCTTCATTTACTCCAAAAATACAACATCCCCCGGAACGACAGTGAAATTAGCTGATGAAGTACCGGTGGAAATACAGTATGAAGATGAAAGCCAGAGAACAAATTCAGTCAGCATGATGATCAGAAAAACGGATAAGACAAATCAAACCAACGTAAGCGCGACCGATGAGACGGGGATTTACTAAAGAAAGAATTTTCAGAAATTAATTTTAAATAAATTTGATCAGACAATTACTTTTTTTAAATAAATAAAATTTAGGACTAATTACTAAGTTTTGATTTATAAAATATTAAAGTTTCTTTTCCGGCTCAGCGCTTAATAAAAAGTAATGTCAGGTAAAAAATTTATTTTTCTCATATCGGTTTTCCTTATATGCGCACCTGCAATATTTTGCCAGCAGCAGAATCCCAACTACAAAACCTTCACGGCAAAGATCGCCAATAAAGACACACTTGTAAATCTTAACGATAAGTTTGTCATTCAATATTCGGATATCTTAACAATACAAAACAACATTCTTTCACCGTCGGATGATTATATCTTTAATTACCGCGAGGGACTTATCACACTGAACAAAGATCTTTTCCTGAAATATAATCTCGATACATTCCAGATCTATAATCTTAAAATTGAATACGATGTCTTCCCTTACGATCTGAAAGATGAATATTCAAACTTTGAGATACTCATTGAAAGAGATTCAATTACAGGCGATACGGTGCAGATCGCAACCCAGAGGAAAGATTTTCTCGGAAGTATCTTTGAAGGGACTGAGCTCGAGAAGTCGGGGAGTCTTTTCCGTGGAGTGACATTGGGTAACAACCGTGATCTGTCGCTGAACTCAGGATTCCGGTTGCAGCTTAACGGAAAGCTGACAAATGATATTGAGATCAATGCGGCGCTGACAGATGAAAATTCACCCATACAGCCGGAAGGCAATACGCAAAAGCTTCAGGAGCTTGATAAAGTTTTTATTGAAATAAAAAGTAATAACGTTATCGGGACGATCGGTGATATTAATGTTGATTTTGTAAATTCCGAGTTTGTTAATTTTAAAAGGAAAATTCAGGGAGCCAAAGCTTTCACTGATTATAAGATAGGAAATGTTTTTCTGAGCGGAGCAGTTCAACGGGGGAAGTTCAATTCAAACTCCTTCAACGGTCGCGACGGAATTCAGGGACCGTATTATCTTGTCGGACAGGACAATGAAATTAACATACTTGTCCTTTCAGGGACCGAAAAAGTTTTTCTTGACGGGAATGTCATGATCAGAGGCGAGCAGGCGGATTACATAATTGACTACGGGATCGGAACAATAACCTTTACCAACAATCGTCTGATAACCAGTTTCTCAAGAATTATTGTTGACTTTGAATACACGGACAGAAAATATTCACGCACACTTCTTACAGGATCAAATACCATTAACCTTTTTAAAAACAAATTAAGTGTAACGGGTTATTATGTTAATCAAAACGATAATCAGGACAAGACAATAGATTTTACCCTCACCGAACAGGATAAGGAAATACTGGCAAATGCAGGCGATGACAGATTCAAAGCCGTGAGATCGGGTGTACAGTTTGTTGGAAATGATTCGCTTGGCAGAGGACTTGGTCTTTATGTGAAAACCGATACGCTGATAAACGGCAGCAGCTATGGTTATTATAAATTTTTACCAAACGATGTTAACGCTGTTTATCAGATCACTTTTTCATTTGTCGGGCAGGGCAACGGAAATTATATTCAGCAGAGTCAGTTTCAGTTTAACTACGTTGGACTGAATCAGGGAAATTATGACACAATAGTTTTTCTTCCGCTTCCCAGATATTATCAGGTGGCAGATGTAAATTTAAATTATGTATCCTTGCCTAAACAGGAGTTTACCTTGAATTTTGAATCGGCGGTTTCAATGCTGGACGCAAACAAATTTTCAACACTCAACGATAACAATAACAACGGTGTGGCATTTCACGGAATAATAGGGCTGAATAAATATGACTTCAATCTGTTCGGAATGAAGCTCAAGGCGGTCGAACTGAAGTTTCGCGAGAAGCTCGTAAACAAGATCTTTGAGCCGCTTGAGAGAGTAAATCCTGTAGAGTTTTACAGAGATTATAATATTACAGATTCAAATAAGCTTACTGAAGATCTCCGGGAAGCTTCATTAAGAATTGCACCGACGGATTACATTGACATAAAGGGAAGCTTCGGGCAATTATTGCGGGGAGATACATTTGATGCATTGAGAACTTCTGTTGATTTTATTTTAAAAAATGATTCGCTTAATATTCCGGAGATAAAATATAAAATCGAATTTATCAACAGCGATAACTCTCTGGTTTCTACCAAGAGTAAATGGCTCCGGCAATTTGCAACCGTAGGCTATAAAAAATTTATCGGCGGTACATCGTTTGATAATCCGAATCTGGAATTTAAGGTTGATTATATACAGGAGAACAGACAGGATCGCCTGACAGCGCTTACGGGAGATAGTATCCAGTTCGGAAGCTTTTCTTATAATGAGATCAAGCCGAAGATAATCCTTAATAATCTGTTGAATTTTAATCTGTATGCTGAGCTGGGAATTCGTGAGAATAATTTACCGCTTAATGGTGTGATGCTTGATGAATCGAATTCATATACACAAACATACGGCTTGCGCTATGCCGGCATATCGTGGCTTTCGACTTTGTTTGAATTTACCCTGAGAGAGAAAACCGTAACCGAAGCATTTGCATCGGAGTCAAACGCTGACAACAATACGCTCCTTGTGAACTGGCAGACACGTCTTGATCCTTTTCAGAGTGCGTTGCAGACTGATCTGTACTATAATATTACAAGTGAGAGGCAGGCAAAAATAGAAAAGATATTCGTGTTTGCTGTTCCTGCCAATACCGGAAATTATAATTATGTCGGTGACTTAAACGGAAACGGATTAAAGGATGAGAATGAATTTGTGCTTACAAATTTCAGTGACGGTGAATATATACGAATTAACAGACCGACTGCTGAACTTTTTCCTGTTACCGGACTTAATACATCCGCAAGAGTCAATTTAAAGCCGTCAAGATTTTTTACAATTAAAGGTGATAATTTTTTATCGGAAGTTTTAAGGAATACTTCACTTGAAACATATCTCAGAACGGAAGAAAAAAACAAGTCCCCGCAAACAAGCAATATTTATTTCTTACACTTTGATACTTTTCAGAATGATTCAAATACTTTATTCGGAACACAGATAGTACAGCAGGACGTGAATTTTTTTGAATTTAATCCTAACTACTCACTGAAGTTACGGTATCTTCAGCAGAGAACATTCAACCAGTTTGTCAGCGGAAACGAACGGCTGTACTTAGTCCAAAAATCAGTAAAGATGAAAGTCGGTCTTACAAAAGATCTAACAACACTTCTGGAATATCAGACCAACGTTGACAGGAATAATGCTCCGGTCACTTCAGTAAGGAATCGCGATATAAAATCTGACGGTTTTCTTACGGATTTTTCATATAGACCAATACAGGAGATCGAGAGCGGATTTCAGATCAATATAATAAGAGCAATTGACAGGTATCCGTTTCTACCGACTCAGGCTGACATCAATCAGCAGATCATTCGATTTGTTTATTCATTTGCATTACTGGGCAGATTGCGGCTGGAAATAGAAAGAGCTGAGGTACGGATCAATAAGACAGATTCATTTTATCCTTATGAACTTACAAGCGGAAAGGTCCCCGGAAAAAGTTTTTTATGGAGAGCATTTTTTGATTACAGCATCAGTAAAAATCTTCAGGCATCTATCAATTATGACGGGAGAGCTGAAGGAAGCAGGAAGATAATTCACACGGGCAGGGCTGAAGTGAAAGCGTTTTTCTGATGTTTTGAAATTGCTGCCTCCAATGATTTCGAGACTGTTCGCCGATACATCAAATTATTTTTTTCCGGTATAAGGTTCTTCAAGAAGCTGCTGGATCATCTGTTCGGTCCGGTCATATTTACCTTCTCCCACTTTTTTATACCGGATCACACCAGATTTATCCAGTAAAAAAATCGTAGGCCAGGCATGCACATCAAATTTTTTCCATATTGAAAATTCATTATCGGTCAGAACCGGATATGTGATCCCAAGTTCTTCCACGCTTGATCTTACATTTTCAAAATTCTTTTCATTATCAAATTCCGGACAGTGTATTCCGATCATTTCAAAATTATCAGATTTATATTTTGAATACCAATCTTTCATGTACGGCAGAGTGTTAACGCAATTATAGCACCCAAATGTCCAGAATTCCAAAAGCACAACTTTGCCTTTCAGATTTTCCGGTGTAATATCTTTTACAGTGTTGATCCATTTTCCGTTGTTTGTAATTTCCGGTGCAGTGTCATGGTTAACTGGCGGCGTGTATTCCGAATGGTTCAGCCGCTGCTGAGTGACATCACTATTGAAAAAAATATTTGCCGACACAATAATCACAAAAGACAATAAAACAATTATCGTCAGATTTTTTTTTTAGTTTCAAATCAGAATTTTTATAAAAGATAAATGAAAGGAATTTTTACAGAGCACCCATGACATACATCTGATCCATGGTAGGATTTACACTTCCGCCTTTCGGCTCGAGGGTGATGGCAAATGCCTGAGCATCTTCCATATTTTTCATCTCATGCAGACTTTTGTCAGAAGGGTCAACGTCCACCATACCGCCGTCAACGGGTTTGCCGTTGCTGATAGCCCAAAGCTGATATTGTTTATCGGTAGGAGGGACGGGTAGATTTTTAACTTCGACATAAACTTTCTTGGATTCCGGATTCCAGAATGCAACAACATTTGAAGACGGAGATTTTTCAAGACCTTTAAGATCCACCATTTTGTAATGACGGTCTTTCATAATTTCCATGTCCTTTGAAGCGGTATTAAACTTCCGGTTTACAGCTTCAAACTCCTGAACCATAATTTTATTTTTATCGGAAAGAACTGCTATTTCTATTTTTGCATCATTAAGTTTGGTCCAGAGAAAAAAATTCGCAACAAGACTCAGCAGCAAAAAAGCGATGCTTGCAGCCATTAGATAACGGTAATTATAACTTTGTTTATGGGGTGCAAAGTCTTTTTGAGAAAGGAGCGTTGTTGAACTATCAGACTTAATTTTCTTTAATAAAGATGTTTTGACATGAGCACCGGGACTTTTGAGTTTGGGAACAGATGATAAATATAAGGTTTTCTGAATCTTTTCATATTCGGACTTTACTTCCGGAGTTTTACGAATGATCTCTTCAACTTCATTTGATTCTGATTCACTAAGCAGTCCTGCGGCATAGAGTTCAAGGATTCCTGATGATATGTATTCGATGGTATTCAATTTAATAAGATTCTTTTTTTTCTAAATTCTAAATCTAAATACGTTTATTTACTGCTATTGGTTTTAGACGGAAATAATTGTATACAATATTTAATCAAATTTCAGGGGAACAAATTCCCACTAATGAGAATTAAACACGTAGAGAAAAGAAATTCTTTAAAAATAAAGAGAATAAAATTCATTTCATATCTATTTGAGTTTATTTGAATTTATTGTTAAGTATAAGTTTTCTAAATTTAAAAAATGTCAGATAATAACAAAAATCCCGATCAGGATGCTCCTTTGAAAGATGAGAATAAATCAAATCCTGATAAAGACGGGAATTACGATCTCGAACCGGAACAGAAAGCCAAATTATCTTCTGATGAAGATAAAGTTAAACCTAAAGAAGAGCCAGGTTCAGAAGATCAGGAAGACACAGTCAGTATAACAGACAAAAATACTTTATCTACAGATACTAATGCTGCAAATGAAAAAGAACTGAACAAGGAAAAAGAAGTTACTCCCGAAACAACACCTTTAATTTCTCCGGTTATACAAAAGCAAAAACCAAAAGAAAGCAATTATCAGATAAGCTTAATCGATGAAAATCTTTTAAAGGTAATTGTAGTCTCCAAAAAAGGGGTTTGCATTAATTCAGTTGTAAAAGAAGAAACATCCTCGGTCGAGACACAGACAAATGAAATTTATTTTAATCCGAAATTTGATTACGGGCTTCAGGAAATAGAAGTGCTGATAGCGATCGATGCTCAGGAAAAATTACAGGGTGAACCGAATGTTGAAAATGAAGAAGCAGGTGAAGAATTCAAGGATACTCCGGGACAGAAAACAAGTAATTACCAGATCAACCTCATAAATGAAAATTTACTAAAGGTAAATATAATTACTGACAAGGGTGTCCGTATTGAGTCCATTACAAGAGATAAAAAAATATCTACCCAGACCCAAAGCAACAAAATTTATTTAAAGCCAAAGTCTGAAAATGAGCATCAGAAAATTGAAATTACAATTGCTGTAGATTCAAAAAGTAAGGAAGAGATAATTGGAGTCACTGAAGACGGTCATGTAAAGCTGATCCCGAATCCGGAAGTTATTGATCTTATAAAGCCGCCCGATTATTCATTGTTTTATAATGGCGATGATGAATATATTGCCGGTCTTCCCGGTTATAAAAATCCGTTTGATGCATTAAGAAAATTAATTCAAAAAAATCTTACCATAGGAATAATAGCCGCTATAATTTTACATGTATCAGCCGCGGCTTTTGCATTTTATACATTAAGTAAAAGATCAAAAGATCAGATAATAGAAGAACCCCAGAGGTTAATAATAATTCAGGATCTTCCGGATCCGAAAATTAAACTTGAAGACGTAGAGGATCCGAATAAGCCGGAGGTCGTGGAGCCGCCCGTGGCAGAGCCCGATGATAAAGAATTGACAAAAAGAGAGATCACTCCCAGAAGAATCATTCAGCCGCCAACTGTGAAGCGTCCTAACCGCGAAAAGGAAAGTAGGGAAGACGAAACAGATACAACCCTTGGAAGCGATATGACAAAGAAATTAGACTCACTCAGAAAATTAGTCGACGAAGTAGTAGGAGATGACACAACATCGGCAACCGACACGACTGAGAAAGTTTTTGATATTGTGGATTCACTTCGGAATAATTTTAATGAGAACGATGTAGGACTTTCGATGTATTATCCAAAGTCATGGATACTTCAGGATTCACGAGAGCTTAATAAAAACAAAACTGAATTTGAAGGTGTTGTCCTTATTGATACGGCTAACGGAAAAGGCAGCATGAACTTTTTTATCTATCTGGACAAAGATAACAAAGAATATAAAGCCGAAGACTTTAAGAAAGAATTTCCAATGACAGATTCAACTCTTACTGCATTCTCAATGGACCCATACACACAGGCTGTCACAACTTACTATAAATTTTATATTTTCAATAAATTAGGAACAGAAAAACTTTCACTAACAGCTCAGATCAAACAGCAGTTCTTTGAGCAGTATAAGAATGAAATTGAAGCAGTTGTAAGGTCAATTAATATAAGAAAAAAAGATGACCTGTGATCATTTGATAAAAAAAAGGCGGATCCTTGATACAAGGATCCGCCTTTTTTTATTACCGGTAATACAAATTTTTAATTACGGTCTTATTGTAGAAACAAAATTGTTAGGGTTATTAAATGTAATTACTACTTCTGATACGTCAACAAAATTATCCCCGGTTACGTCTGTGGGAACATACCCTGAAACGAAATTTACAGAATTATTGTAAGTAGGCACAAGGTATCCGACATCCACAACTCCATCCTGATTAATATCCGGCTTTAAACGTTGTGAATTTTCAATCTGAAAATAAAAGTTATTTAAGGATCACCATTCTCCTTGTAATGCTTCCGGATTCAACTTCAAGTGTATAAAAGTAGATTCCATTTGAGAAATTGGTTACATTAAATTCAACCTCCAATATATTTAATGCCACTAATCTGAGAGTAAAGAACGTAAGGTTGGAACAATATTAACAGTATAAACCATCTTCCCATAATGAGGTATTAATAAAATTAGGACTATATTTAAAACACTTCTATTTTATCAGCTACAGAATACCTTATATATTATTAAAAATAAAAATGAAAATTCCACTGAAACTCATTATTCTTAACATCAGCTTTCTCGCTAACGAACCTGACCATTACCTCGGTTTCAAATCCAAAGAAAGGAAACGCCGCAAAACCTGCGCTGATCCTTTTCACTTCATCATCAGTAACATCCCGGTTGCGGTCATAATGCTCATACTGCCCGCGCAGTTCGAGCCCTTTCATTACAAGAATGTTTAATTCTCCATAGCCGTACATGCCTCGTATCATCGGAAAATCGGTTCTCTGTTCATCAAAATCAATTTCACCGAGAATCGCGACACGCTTCATTATTCCTATGCGTGTAAATGCGCCCCAGGCTTTTTTATTCCCGGTGATCGTATTGGAAAAAGTGCTGTCGATGGTATTATAAGGATTGTTGTAAAAAGACGCGCCCACGTTTACATTAAATTTATTATCATTAAATCCGAAATTGAGATCTGTCGAAGCGACAACCATCTTATGCGGATCAAGTCCGAGGAAACCAACATTCATGGGATTATAGATTCCAAAATTCATGTTCAGCCATCCCGGAGATATTCCAAGTTCAAAACCTGTATTAGCGTCATAAGGAGTATTAAGTAAAAATTTTCTCTGATACGCGCGGTGCTCGACTATTCTCAATCCGTAATTCGGCTTGTACCTTCCGACTTTGAAATAAAGGTTAGCAGGAAGATTTGAGAGCATGCCATATACTTCATACTTCGCGTCAATTCCGGGAATATCAATACCTGAGGTAACAAATACGTTCAGGATCTTATTAAGCTGAGCATTAACATATAGATCACCTTGCATTGCAAGGAAAGAGTTGAAGTTGCTGTTACCCGGGACTTCATTGTCCACCTGAGCAATCCTAACGTCACCGCCGACTGAGATCTCTTTCGTTATCTTTGGAGAAAATTCAGTTTTACCTGCAAGCTTTTTGAAAAGATCCATTGAAAGATTATTCTTTGCGTAAGCAATACCGCCTCCATTTCTCATGGTCGCACCCGACGGATCAACATGACAGTCGATGCACTTATCGCCGGTGTAGGCGGCAAAGCGCGGATAGCTATAAGAATCTTTACTGGAAAGAATTAAAATTAAAGTAATAAAAAATAAAGCTGCTGATTTACCTTTCATAGAATTTTTTTATAGTTTGGTAATAAGCTTAAGAATCTATTTGAAAATTTTAACTTTACCTTTATTGCCTGTGCCGCGGAACATTGAGTAAACCCAGTCACCGTACAGTGAACTTTTTTTAATGTCCATGTTCCAGAAGACATTGCTGTCAGCGATCCTTGGATTAGTATTTATAAAAACTCTCTTCTCTGCCTTATTCACGGTTCCGCTGAAATCACCATCCATTGCGCTCAATCCCCGAAAATCGCTTTGGAAGATATTTGTAAATTCATAGATACCTGAGATATCAGCGTTCTTGTAGGTTTTGATGACAAGCTTGCCTTCTGCTAATTTATTCCCGGTGCTATCGGTCATGGTAAATTTATAGTTGCCTACGCCAAGTGTAAAACCGGACTCATCATAGCTTGACGAACATCCGTAACCGGTGATCATAGTTGAAATAAAATAAATAAATAAAAAGCATTTTGTCATCAGATAATTTTTAAGTTTTTTTCTATTAGGACAAATGTCACTATTTGATAAGTACCATTCGTTTTGTTTCGGTAAAGCTGCCTGCGCTGATCTTGTAAAAATAAATACCACTTGAAAGGTTGTAAGCCGCGGCATTGAATTCAACACTGTAAATTCCCGCGTCATAATATCTTTCATTCAGAAGCTCCGCAATCTGTTTTCCGTTGGCGTCAAAGATCCTGAGACTTACATTAGCTTCTACAGGCAATGCGAACCGGATCATTGTGCTCGGATTAAAAGGATTTGGAAAATTCTGAATGAGACTGAAGGAGACGGGTCTTTCAGATGAATTAAGCGCCTGGTCAAAGCATCTTGCCTGCGCGTAACGCAGACGAATTGTGTCACCGGGAAACTGACCGAATCCAAGAGACAAATTTATTCCTCCCTGCGGCGCGGTAAGATGACAGTAGCTCATGATCGTTCCGATCCTGGGTCTTGTCTGAAAAGTACAGCCCTCATTGGTAAAACAGGAGTCTATGGCTTTTATCGAGCCACCCGGTCCTACAGGCCAGGCACATGCGTGTGTATGACGCGAACCTACGCTGTGCCCCATTTCGTGAGTCACTACTTCTACTGTCCAGGAATATGTTGGAAAATTATTGTAATTATGTTCCATGTTGCTGAATGCAAAACGTCCTGAAGAATCATTCGGATTATATTCAGAGCACAAAACTCTTATCCATGCAATTCCTCCGAGACCGGCGTTTCGTGTTGAAAGCAGATGCGCGATGTTGCCCTGAAAATCGTCTTTGGTATTTCCTCCGAACAATGTAAGGATCGGGTAAGAATCATTTATGTTTCTGTATGGATCCGGCACTGTCCATGCCGCAATGGAAGATACAACAAAAGGAATGCTTTCGTTCTGATAAATTGTTTTTACGGAATTAAAAAATCCGGTTATAAAATTCGCGACGTTTTGGATGTCACTGTTTTCATCAGTGTAAAGCTTGTTGTCTGCTTCAAAATAAACCTTCACCGGGAGTCGTGCTGCAGTATTATCTCCTCCGCTGTTATCAAGCTCGTTCCTTGTTTCCGCTAATGTACGGATGAGCTTATCTTCATAGTTGTCATTACCGCACTTAAAACTGTTCTGCACAAGCATGTTTGCATCATTGTAAAAAATATATTCATCGGTAAAGTTATTGCCGTTATCTTTAACGGATCCCAGAACATAGTTACCTGTTTCATCAGATATAATTCCCATTATAAAATTTTCAAAAATGCTTACCGACGCGAGAGAATTTTCTTTACCACGTATAATGCCGTTATAGTGAAGTCCCTGACGATAACTGACAACCCTTGTGCCCAGTTCATTTTTTTCCATGAGCCGGAAATCTTCCGATACGGGAGTAGACTGCATAAGGTCAAGTATCATTACAGTATTGCCTGTTGGAATTTCGAAGGAAATATTTTCGCTTCGGGAAGCAAGCAGCTCATTCTTCTTCTCATTCTTAATTTTTAAAATTGTTGCATCTCTTACAAAGACGCCAGCATCAGCATTCGGAGACGGATTCTTCTGAAGATCAAAGAGACTCACATTTTTAAATTCCTCCGATATTTTTTTTCCGGAAATGATCTCTGATATTTTTTTGAATGGGACTTTATCAGGAGTAAACGAAGGAGCTTCGTTAGTCGAGAAACCTGTTGTCGTGTAAATCAACGCAGCCAGCATTAAGGCAAATGAGAAATTGAAAATCAAACGTCTGATCATTTTACTTCCTCCGATGAATTTTGTGATCCGTTCATTTTACCTGTTGAAGCTTTATTGTCAGCTACAGGAATTTTTTGATACTTAAGATTGCGTGAGACATTCTTACCATAAAAAATAAGACTATTGTTGCTGTCTCCAAATTCGAAATCATAAGAGATCGAAGATTCGGTGTAAGTCAGCTCAGTGTTCTGGATGGTAAAATTCCTAGAGATGGTAGTGGACCCGGGGCATGTAAGATCAGCGAGCCCGGTTGACCTGAAGTTAACGGTTTCATTTTCGCAGATATCCTGAAGGGCGCCTGTCTGTTCGACCAGCTTCCAGTTGCCGATCATCTCTGTTGGGATTTCTCCTGATCCGGTAAGGATCTTTTCGCAGTTGCTGCCGGTGATGGTTATTGAAATTAAAATTAATCCAATTAAAACCTGCAGTAATTTATGTTTCCTGTTGTAAAGTAATTTCATTCAGACTATTAATTTTTATCAAATTTAAAAATACTAAACTCCAATTGCAAGAATCATTTGACGGGTATGTGTAGGAATGTTGAGTTTGTTGAGTTTGTTGAGTGTGTTGAGTGTGTTGAGTGTGTTGAGTTTGTTGAGTGTGTTGAGTTTGTTGAGTGTGTTGAGTGTGTTGAGTGGTGTTGAGTGTGTTGAGTGTGTTGAGTGCGTAGAGTTTGCAAAGTCCCACACAATTGCACTCCACTCACAATGCTCTCCCACATGCTCACAGTGTAATGCCAATATCGAACCCTGTGTTTTTCATTTTAATGAACCCCTTTTGTGTTTTGGTCTGTCTTATGATCTTCAGTCCGAACATTAACAGTCTGAAGAAATTAAAAACACTTCTGAGTTTTATTGAAGTTACTGTTACTATCATTCTTTATTGTACAATTTAATTTTTTAAATTCGCCGTTACTTTTGCTTTTCAATCATATTTCCTAATCCGAAAGCGGGCTGATCTTTGCTTCATCAAGATCAAGCTGTGCTTCCTGTTTACGAAGCACCTCGTCAGTAAATAAATTTTTCTTTCTCAATATGAAGAGCTCTTTCCGCTGGATTGCTATAAGGTCACGAACGACCTCGTTCATAAGCTCAACTTCCTGTTCTTCAAAATCATCACACTTAAGTGATTCAAGCTTCTGAACCGAAAGCCCGATATCACTTTCAAGCTGCTTCTTCATGTTGTCAATAAGCTCATTATCCGTGCACTCAACTTTATACTTTTCATTCAGTCTTTTCAGCGCGGCTTTTTTTAGATAGACATTTATGCCGGTTTCCTGCTCAGCTTCTGAAATTTCGCCATCGATCTCTTCGAGCTTAAGTAACCTGATCAGAAGCGGAAGACTGAGACCCTGAATTACAAGAGTTATAAAAATTACAATGAATGTAATGAAAAGTATAAGGTTACGATGCGGGAAAGGATTGTTACCCGATGCAAGTAACGGAATTGATAATGCTGATGCAAGCGAGACGACGCCTCTCATACCCGCCCAGCTTACTATAAGCGGAGTCTTCCAGCCCGGGTTAGCTTCGTGTGTCCGTATCTTTTTAGAAAGATATCTCGGAATGAATGCTGCAGGATACATCCAAATGAATCTTATTAAGATAGTGATGACACTTATTATCAATCCGTATTTTATAGCTTCGGTAATTGAATATCCTTCAAGTCCCGCGACTATTACCGGCAATTGCAGTCCGATCAGAATGAACACCAATCCGTTAAGTATGAAGATCAGTGTCTTCCAGAATCCGTACGCCTGAATTCGTGATTTGTGATTAAATATTTCGTTTGACCTGAAGGAAAGGAATAATCCTCCGCTGACAACTGCCATTACACCGGAGTAATGAAAATGTTCGGCTGATACATACATCACATACGGAGTCATGATCGTCAGTGCAGCATCAATGCTTGGCGTCGTAGGAAAGAAACGGTGAATGACGTAAACGATGTGAGCTACTGCAAGCCCGATGACTATTCCCATTACTGTTACCAAAAAAAAATCTACAAGCGCTGTTTCAAGTACAAATGTGCCCGAGACGACAGCCGCAACTGCAAATCTGAACACCACCAAACTTGATGCGTCATTGATAAGGCTTTCTCCTTCGAGAATCGTAATGACCCTCCTTGGGACTTTCACACCTTTTAATACCGAGGTTGCCGCCACTGCGTCCGGTGGTGAAATTATTCCGCCGAGCAGAAATCCCATTGCAAGTGTAAAGCCCGGGATCATCGCTGAGGATACCAATGCGACAATTACTGAAGTAAAGATAACAAGACCGAAGGCGAGCATGCCGATAGCTCTCTTCCATTTCCAGAATTCATGCCAGGAAGTGAACCACGCTGCCTCATACAGAAGCGGCGGAAGGAAGATCAGAAATATCAATTGAGGATCAATGCTTATGTTTGGAATGCCGGGGATCAGACCGATCAGTAAACCACCGATTACCAAAAATATCGGATAAGAAATTTTCAGCTTCTGCGCGAGCATCACAAGCATGAATACTGCGAACAGTAATGAAAGTATTAATAAGAGATTATCGTGGATCATAAAGAGGGAGTTGGTTTGATGGCTAACTTAATTAAAATAATTTTTATTTCAAATAAATAACATACCACTTATCGTAATCAGAGAAAGACATGATTGGTTATCTGATATTCTTTTTAAAACAACGGCTTAAAGTAGAACCTATGTAAGGATCGTAATTCGGAATAGGGGTATAACCACAATGCAGATAAAGTCCGATCGCGTTTGAAAGACCTTTTCCGGTTTCAAGAATGCACTCATCAAAGCCTGATTTCAAAGCCCAGGTCTCAAGTTCATTCAGGATTTTCTTTGCAATGCCGCGTCCGCGGTATTCGTACGGAACAAACATCCGCTTTATCTCGGCAACTTTATCGGAATATTTTTTAAATGCGCCGCTGCCGACAGGGATATTTTCCGAGTATGCGATCAGGACATTCCCGATCTTATCAGGAGTATTGAACTGTGCAAAGAAATCGTGCGCGTCACCGTCATGATCTTCCAATACC
This sequence comes from bacterium, assembly GCA_034439935.1. GTDB lineage: Bacteria > Bacteroidota > Ignavibacteria > Tepidaquicellales > Tepidaquicellaceae > JAGPCH01. The sequence continues at coordinate 17,714 of JAWXBH010000008.1, read as the reverse complement.
CTGTCAAGTGCTCCGCTTAATTTTGTATAATCTGGATGTGATGAATCCGTTCTTAAAAGTGTGATCAATCGTTATCCTCGTTAAATTTCCTTTGCATCCTTCTCAAGGTCACGGATCTTTTGAATGTAAAATGTGATCTCTTCATCAAGCTTGTCGCGATAATTAAAATTCATTTTCGATGCAATGTCCTTTGAAAAATTCCTGAACACATTCATAGCTGCGAACAATGCATCCCAGTTCTCACTGATGTTACTTCCGGCAAAAGTAGCTTCAATGCTCTCCCATTCATCGGGTGTCAGATATTTTTTGAAAAGTCTGCCGTATTTGTTTGTCGTAATTTTCTCATTACTCCTGGATCCGATACGCCATTCAATAATTTTCTTTAAATAATTAAAACGGATGATATTTTCAAAAATGTATTTCGCGTAAAATAATTCATCACGCCATAAGCTCTTCGCAACATAAGTTGTATCCCACCAGAAGTTCTTTACTGTTGCTGAAAATTCTTCTTCTGAAGGCGGGGCTATTGTGAAAGCATTGAATGTTGGTTTTTTAAGATCTGCTGTCATACTGTCTTTATCGATCAGGACTTTGCAGCCGATATCCCAGTCATCCGGAAGCTGTTTCTTTAATATTTGTTCATGGAATTTAACAACTGTATGAATGCGGAAATCGATTTTAATATAATCCGCATAGATCACCATTCTCATTGCAAACTCACCGTTAAAAGCCTGTTCATCTTCTTTGATTATTTCAATGGGCTCTCCGAAATTATACAGCCACGAATCATGCGATAAATACTTTCCGATATCTGTAACAGCAAATTCAATATCGTAATCAGTGAAGATATCACGCAGTGCATTTGGATTCGCACGTGAGCTTGTAATAATAACAGCTCTTACATCTTTCTCCTCCGAAGCCCAATTAACAACGGCATCTAAGATCTCTTTTTCAGAACGCAATGGCTTAAATAAATTAAGAAATTATTTTTCTGACAATTCACGGATATCCTTTACTTCAAGGACATGTTTGTTAAAACCTTTATCAGCAGAATTAATCATTGCAAGTCCCAGCTCCCTGAGTGTGCCGACATAATTTGGAAAAAGCGGACGAATTACTGGATACATCCAGCTTACATATTTGTATGCCCGCAAAGTATTCTTCAGACCTTTGTTCGGATGCAAGTATCCCGGACGAAAAATATACACACTTTTAAAAGAGAGCTTCATCAGATCATTTTCGGTTTTGCCTTTGACGCGTGCCCACATGAGCTTACCTTTTTCCGAGCTGTCCGTGGATTTTCCGGATACATAACAAAATGTCATGCCCGGGTTCAAACGGCTTAAAGTCTTTGCGAAATTCAAAGTAAGCATGTACGTTATTTTGAAATAGTCCTCTTCCTTCATACCAATGGAAGAAATCCCGAGACAAAAGAAACATGCGTCATAATTCTTCAATTGTGATTCAATGTCAGACAGGTCATAGAGATCGCTCCTTATTATCTCCGCAAGCTTTGGGTGCGTGTGTCCGCAGGGTTTCCTGCCGATAACCAACACTTCCGAAACCCGCGGATCATTCAGACATTCATAAAGAACTCCTTCGCCAACCATCCCTGATGCTCCGGTAATAATTACTTTCATTATAAATGTTTCATTGAATTAATTAATGTCTTACTTATTAAAGTTATCCCGTGCCGTCAGGAGTGCTAAAAATATTAATGAGAATATCCTGTGCTTCATAATGCGAATTTTTTTTAATATTTATGTAATGGTGCAGTTTTGTTTTACCGGAAGTTAATTTTTGAAGGATTACAATCTGACCAAGATGATAAGCATCATGCTGAAGTATTGCCTGCATATCCTCATAAAAAGTATGACCGTTTGAATATTCAAGCTGAAAATCGGAGTCTCTTGAATCGGAAAGAAATTTCATGATATTCTTCTGAGACTTGTCAAGTTTTTTCAGATCATTCTTCCAGTTCTTTTCCGAAGTATCGGTAATGTCCTCTATAAAGTTATCTGAGGTAATTGTAACGGACTCACCACTGAGTTTACAGTAAAGTGTTTCACGCAAGGCGGTCAGGTGATTTACGATCTGCCATATAGAATTCAGACCATCGATTTTTTTTGCCGCCTGAGAGGAGGAATTTTTTTTTAATGTATCTGAAATGGTCACATTGAGCCATGGCGAACCATCGAAATGATCGGTGATGAGTTTCTTAATGCGGGCTGTTTCGTCAATTTTTGTTTCAGACAATTTTAAAAAAAATTTTTATTACGAATTCTTCTTTACAATTATGTTAAAAATAAAAATTTTTTCGAACAACTCTCCGGTTAGCGGCATGATATTGCTACGACTAAGAATTCTTCTTCCTTCTGTTCCAGAATAAATAAAAAGGAATACCGCTAAATACAAGAGCCAATCCGATGCCTGCGTCACGCGGATTCTGAATTATCGTTACGACGACAAGTGTCAGACAGAACAAAATAAAAATTGCCGGCAGAACAGGGTATCCCAAAGCTTTATAAGGACGTTCGATGGTTTTCATTTTCTTTCGAAGTATGAATACTCCCAGTGCCCCTGCTCCGTAAAAAATGAACGAAGCAAAAATAAGCATATCAGTTAGCTGATCGAATGTTCCTGACAGAACAAGAAGTGAAGCCCATGCACCCTGAATCAGCAGTGATGTTGAAGGGGTTCTGAACTTAGAGTGAATGTCTCCGCATGATTTAAAGAATAAATTATCCTTTGCCATCGCAAAATAAATTCTTGATGAGGCAAGGATCGTTCCATTGGTCGTTCCGAACGTTGACACCATTATTAATATTGAAATAAAGAAAGCACCGCCTTCACCAAGAAATTTTCTCATTACTTCAACGGCGATTATTGTATTTTCCTTATTCGCAATTTCGATCATCTCATTTACAGGCATTACATACAGGTATACAAAATTTATCAGCAGGTAAATACCGATTACAATTCCCACTCCCGTAAACAATGCAAGAGGAATATTCCTTTTGGGATTTTTAATTTCACCGCCGAGATAACCGATATTATTCCAGCCATCATAAGCCCAGAAGGCACCCAGCATTGCGGCGAACATTGCGCCGAATAAACCGAGTGATGAACCACCATAAGTCGCGGCAGGGTTTTCTCCGAGCGGACTTATATTACTAACTGAGCCGCCGCTTAGCGTAAGTCCTAAAATTATTATTACAAGTATGCCAATGACCTTTAACGTAGTAAACAAATTATTTATAAAACCCCCGAAGATGACGCCGAGATAATTTGCTGTAGTAAGAAAGATTATTGTAATTATGGTAAGTGCCTTGACGCCAAAGCTTGCAAGAGGATTGAATATACCGAAGAGCGTGTAGCTCTCCAGCGATTCACTCAGATGTGGTAATGGTATTACGGCGTTCACCGATTCGGCAAAGACATAAGCGATAGAAGCGATGGACGCCGTCTGAATTACCGAGAAGCAGGACCACCCGTAAATAAAAGCAAAAGCTCTTCCATACATTTCCTTAAAATAAACATACTGTCCGCCCGGAGCTGCAATGATACCGGCGATCTCCGCATTTGTTGCCGCTCCTATCAGAGTGACTATACCTGCGATTACCCAGCACAAAAGCATAATCCCACCCGACTCAAGATCAAGAGCCATCGGCGCAGCTTTCTTGAATACACCGGAACCGATCATCGAACTTATAACAATTAAGATTGCCGTGTAAAGACCAAGCTTTGTGAGTAAGCCGCTGGAGTGAACTTCATTGGGGGATTTGTCCGCCATAATGCTTGTTGGTTTATTTGGAGAACAAGTTAATCACATTTTTTTGAAAATTGAATGCTCTAAAACTTATTATGAAATTAGACACTGATCATTTAAAAAATACCTGTGCTACCTTATATATCTTTGGATCAACAGTTTTTAATTTACTGATGGCTTTTTTGATCGTGATGTCAGTGATGTCATTAGAAACTATGGCGCACATTCTTCCGAACTTTTTTTTCTTTATCATCTCAACTGCATAAACACCGAACCTTGTTCCGAGTATGCGGTCAAACGAACTTGGCATTCCGCCGCGCTGAACATATCCTAAAATTGTAGCCCGTGTTTCAAATCCGGATCTGTACTCGATCTCGTCCGCCAGCAAATGACATATACCGCCAAGACGTTCTCTTCCGAAATCATCAAGCTTTTTTTTACCCTTTAATTCAGGATGAGCAAACTTAATGTCCCCGTCATCAACCTTTGCGCCTTCGGCAACTACAATTATTGAAAACCACTTTCCACGTGTATACCTGTTTTTAATAACATCGACAATTTCATCCATCTTATATTTTCTTTCGGGAATTAAAACCACATCGGCGCCCCCGGCGATGGCAGAATAAACTGCTATCCACCCGGCGTTGCGTCCCATTACTTCGAGGATCATTACTCTGTGATGTGATTCGGCGGTAGTATGCAGACGGTCAACTGCTTCAGTTGCTATCCCTACCGCGGTATCAAAGCCGAATGTATAATCCGTTCCGTAAATATCATTGTCGATGGTCTTCGGAATACCGATCACGTGAACACCGGCTTCATAAGCAAGCTGCGCAACATGCATAGAACCCTCACCACCGATACAGATTATCGCATCGAAGTCGGCTTTGTATATTTTTTCAATGAGTATCTTCTTTCCGTGCTTCTGTTCAAAAGGACTAAAGCGGGAAGTTCCGATGATGGTACCGCCTCTGTGAATGATTCCTGAAACTTCATCAAGCCCGAGGTGAATGTAATCTTCATCGAACAAGCCTTTCCACCCGTTCAGTATTCCGACAGTTTCATAATTATATGTATCCGCCTTGCGGACAATGGCTCTCAACACGGCATTCAGCCCTGCGCAATCACCACCGCTTGTCAGTATTCCTATTTTCAAAAAGTTAAAAGTTAAAAGTTAAAAGTTAAAAGTTTGTAAAGTTGAAAGTTTGCAAAGACATGTCGCCATCTAATTCTAAAAGAGGTAAAATCCGTCATCTAATGTTTTATCTTTCTCTCTCTCATTAAAAATAAAATCATAGCGGTGCTGTAAATCAAAGCACCGAATATAAATACAAATTTAAATCCGAGTATCATTGCAAGAATGATTGCAGAGACAGTCCCTAATACTGAAAAAAATCCGTTGACTCCCCATGCAAAAGCGACGAACCTTTTTTCTGCCGGAAGGATCATGGATATTCCCAGCGGAAACGGCATGCCCATAAAAAATCCCAGAGGAAAAATTATTAATGCTGAAATAATTATTCTCCATTGAAGATCCAGTCTTACAAGTGAGCTGAATATAACAGGGTTCAGAATTCCTATCGCGAGTGTGATCAGAATGATGGCTCCGAAAATTATATAAATGCTATTTTTGCTTCCCTTTAAAATTTTTGATGAGAAGTAGCTTCCAATGCCCGAAGCTACAAGCATTGTGGAAACCACTGTCAGCAGCGTGATGACCGGCTGTCCGAGAAACAGCGTGAACTTCTGTATCATGCAGATCTGAAGAAGTATATAACCGAAGCCGAGACACGCAAAGTAGAACAGAAATTTTTTATCAACAGAATATTCGCTTCCTTCCTTCTTTTCCTTTTTGAAAAACTTTAACGGTACAAGAATGAAAAGACCTGCAATAATTATGCACTGGATCAGGATCGCAAGTAGGGTTGTTTCAGCAACCGGCTTATCCTTCAGTGCAAGAATCGCCTTGTCATCCTGTGAAAATGTTTCTTTAATTCCTTTCCATGAGAGATTTGCAAAGCCGATATTCTGATCGAAGAAAGGTTTGTCATCGGTTGCAGGCTGAATGGTCTTTTCAGGATGATCATAAACTCCCGTTTCAATCAGCTTCCTGAATTCATTATCATTTGTGCTTAACGGATCATACATGATGTCCATATTCAGCAAAGCTGCTTCTCCTCTGACGATGATCACATCGGCATCACTGAAGCCATCCTTTTTATAAAGCACGCCTGCGAGAAAACTTTTATCGTTCTCAAATTCACTCGGAGGTCTTCTGAATATTATAAAATTCTTTTTACTGTCTTCAAGACCGAGACTGTTCTCAAGACGCGCCTCTTTCAGTGTAGTGATGATCTTTGGGATCTGAGTTTCAGGGCGTGAAATGTAAATGACTCCATCTTTCTTGAGATGGTTCAGATATTCTTTGACGGCTTCTTTGGTGAGTATGTAATTTTCCACCATACCCATTGCTCCGCTTGATACCGCTGATGCTGAAATTGTATGTGCTGAGACGATTACATCGTAAGCAATTCTTTTTGAGGAAAGAACTGAACGCGCATCATCAGTAATAAGTCTTACTCTTTTATTATTAATTAAAGGTCCCGTCCAGTAAGCAAGATCTCTCTTAATAAGATCATTGAGAACGCCGTTGATCTCTACAGCAGTGATATCTTTGGAATTATGATAGAGACCGGTCAGGATCTCTCCGCCTCCGGCTGAACCTATTATAAAAACTTTTTCTGCTGAATCCTTTAGCACGAATGCAAGATTTGAAGCGTCAGCGGGCTTTGTCTGCAAGGGTAATGACTTTACGTTCGGTATGTTGGTAGTGGCATTGCCGGCATCGATAATTGCCAGATAAATGTCATAACCGTCCTGAGATTTCTCTTCATCCTTCATTACATCGATCTTTGAGAACGTATTCCATTCCGAACGGATTTTTAGATCCGGTCTGTCTTTCATATAATTTCCATAGATCTTGTTTGCGGTAACATTGATCGGAAGCCGTTCATCGGTGTTGATCAAAAAGGTAAGAGCAAGACCAAGCAATATGAAAGATATTAATGAAAGAGTTTTATACTTTTCAAAACCAAAAACAATAGCGGCAATAAATCCGAACGCCGCAACAAAAACAACAACACCGTTACCTCCGAAAGCGGGCATCAAAAGTACAAAGATCAGGCAGGCAAGCCCTGCTCCGATGAGATCAAAGAAATAAAGTTTTGACACTTCACTTTTAAAACGCGAAAGTAAAATTGAAATGATAAGTCCGGCAAAGAAGAAAGGCAGCGTGATCAGTATGTAATATAAAGGAAGATATAAAAATTGTACCGGCTCGGTCAACAGACTGAAGGGATCAAAGGGTATTTTATTCGCGATGATGAATGACAGAAGTACACTTATGCCGTAACAGATCGAAAGTATCGTCAGGATCTTATCGGGCTCGGATGAATTCAGTTTTTTATTTAGCGAAAGTACGACACCGCTAATACCGAATCCGAGCAGTGCTACGCTTATTACCATGAAGGCAAAATGATACCAAAGTGAAACCGAAAGTATCCTCGTCAATGTAAATTCCAGCAGCAGAGTAGATAATGCGATCAGAAAAATCCCCGCGTAGTATGAAGATTTTACTTTTTCTGAACGCAATGAGACAGTGGGATTGATTTTCAAATTATTATTTCTTGAATTAAATTCAGGTCAGGAAACTTTTCCTTCGTAAAGATCAAGGATCGGGAAACACATTTCATAATCTCCCCAGACTACATCTCCAAGCACGATCTTAAATTTTCTGAAAAAGTTCTTATTAAGATACTTTCTCGTTTTCGGATTTGAGGACCTTTTCAAAAATTCATCCAGATCAACGATTATGATTTTTCCGTCATTGAATAACAGCTCGAGTCTGTAGTCATTAAGGTAGACCGCTTTTTCAATTTTTATTAAACTTACTTTCAATTTTTTAATCTCCAAATTTTTTCATTAACAAATAAATATCTTTCAGTTCGCTCAATAGTTTCTCCATTTTATCGAGCTTGATCATACTGCTTGCATCACTCAGCGCTTTTGAAGGATTAGGATGAGTTTCAATAAAAAATCCATCGGCTCCCACAGCGGCAGCCGCTCTTGCAAGCGGTGGTATGAATTCCGGATTACCTCCGCTGACACCATGTTCCTTTGAAGGCATCTGAACCGAATGTGTCGCATCAAATATTACAGGGTAGCCCGTTCTTTTCATGATGATCAGACTTCTCATGTCCACGACTAAATTATTATATCCAAACGTAGTGCCTCTTTCGGTAAGAAAAATTTTCCTGTTGCCTGTGGCAGCAACTTTCATTGCCTGGTATTTCATATCTTCAGGAGCAAGGAACTGTCCTTTTTTGATGTTAACGATCCTGCCGCTTTCACCTGCTGCTTCAAGAAGCTCTGTTTGCCTTGAAAGGAATGCCGGTATTTGAAGAACGTCCGCTACTTCTGAGGCGATCTCAACCTCAATTTCCGAATGAATATCTGTAAGTATCGGTACATTAAATTCCGCTTTTACCGCCATCAAAATAGACAATGCCTTTTCTATGCCAATGGTTCTGAACGAACCTGAAGAGGTCCGGTTTGCCTTTGCATACGATGATTTGAAGATGAAAGGTATTTTTAATTTGTCAGTGACCTTCATTAATGTTTCGCATGTTCTGAACGTGATATCTTTTGTTTCAACAACGCAGGGACCTGAGATCAATAAAAAATTATTCAGATTTTTTAACTTCAGATCTTTTGACAGATATGATGGGAGCATTTTATTTTTTTTACTCATTGAATAAATCTTCTTGTATATCCTCTTTAATTACTTCGACTAATATTCTTTCCAATCCAGGCTTCATTTCATTGGCAAAATTTTCATAATTCATATTCACGGTAAACTTCGAAATGCTATCTATACTTTTTATAATATCTTTAATTAAAAATGTAAATCTCCTCTTCATAAATAAATTGCATCCTTTAAAACACTGCTTTTCAATTCAGGTCTGATAGAATTTTTTATTACTAAATCCACTTTAGCATTCAATAATTTCTCTATATAACTTTCAAGTTCTATATATTTTAATAAATCCGGGGTAATAGAGTATTCTATGATCAGATCTACGTCACTATTCAAATTATCCTCCTTTTTTACCAATGAACCGAAAATTCCTAACTCCTTTATATTATATTTATTAAAAATATCCAACTTGTTAATTTTTAAGATATTGATAACCTGTTCTAATGCAATCATTTTATTTTTTAGAATATTCCTGAATTTTTTTATTTAGTTCTTTCTTTGTAAAGCCCGACTTTTCATACATGTCTTTGATCTCCCTCTGGCGCAGTGTTTCATAAAGACAGACTGCTGCAGCTACCGAAACATTAAGTGATTGTATCATTCCGTACATTGGTATTATAAAGTTTTTGTCTGCAAGCTGTCTGGCTTCTTCGGAAATTCCCACATGCTCATTTCCAAAAACCAATGCAACTTTCCCTGTAAAATCCATTTCATATAGAGAATGGTTCTTAATTCCTTCGTTAATATGAGTGGAGTAAATTTTAAATTTCTCTTTCTTGAGAACAGCGAAGCAGTCCTTTACATTATCGAAACGGAAGAGCTCGACCCATTTCTTTGCGCTGCCTGAAGAGACTTTTCCTATTTTCGGAAATTTGTTTGTATTATAGATAAGATAGACTTTATCAATTCCGACCGCGTCAGCGCTGCGCAGGATCGCGCTTACATTATGCCGGTCGTGGATATTTTCGAGTACGAGCGATAGATATTTTTGTCTTCTGCCTGCAACTTCACTGATTTTCTTAAATCTTTTTGGCGTCAAACGTGTTTAGAATTTTAATTCAAAAATTAATTATTTAACTTTCTTTAAACAATTAACAAATCATACTATGAGCGACAGATTATTTTTCCCGGCAATCCTCAAAGCCCTGATCATCGTAAGCTTATTCACTTTTGTAAACCTCCCGTCAACCACTTCAGCTCAAAGCAAGATCAAGTATACAAAACCTCCTCAGCCAAGGAATGCCTGGAGTGTTGGATTGAATTACGGCGAGAACGGTTTCGGACCTTTTGCAAGCTACTTTGTCCCCGTTGGCAAAACAACAGACCTTACATTTAATCTTTCTTTTTCAGGAGTGACCGATGCAAGAGAGATAGAACGTTATGATATATTTGGAAATTCAGTCACCATCGATAAGATCAACCGCGTTTTTATGATGCCGTTCAGTATCGGTATACGCAAGGAATTATTCAAGGAAGAGATCGAAGGAGGTTTTATCCCTGTGATCAATCTCGGTATAAGCCCTACACTTGTTCTTACAAATCCGTACGACAAAAGTTTTTTTAAAGCCATACCCTTTACACAATCTCATTTTGCCGCGGGCGCTTACGGTGGTCTCGGAGTTAACTTTACACAAAGTGACAATATTTCAATGAACATAAGCCTCAATTATTATTACCTCCCCATAATCGGAGATGGTGTACAAAGTCTTCAGAATAATACCATTACTAATGTCGGGGGGATGCAGTTGGCGTTTGGTGTCAACTTTTTAAGATAGCACTCTCTTCAAACGTTACAAAGATTTACATATCATTCACAACTCCGAAAACTTCTTTGCGTATTTTTGTATGAATTCAAAAATTAAAATTAGGAGATTTAGAATGTCAGAAATATTAAATACCGAAGAGCAGACATCTCAAAAAAACAAAAGGAGATTTTTCTGCACTACCAAATCAAAAGTAATACTTTCAATTGTAATAATTTTATTTACTGTACTTGCGGTAAAAGGAATCGCAGTGGCAAGACATTTCCATAAGTTTGCCGACGGACCAGGAGGCTTTATCATCGAGCGTCTTACTGAAAATCTTAATCTTACGGAAAGCCAGAAGGCACAGGTTGAAAGGATCCGCGAGCAGATAAAGCAAAAAATGGAAACGAATAAGCCTGATCATGAAAACGACGCGGAAGCTTTTGCCGGCGAATTCAAAAAGGATAAACTGGATATAAATAAGCTGAAGGAGTTTGCTCAGAAGAAAGAGCAAAAGCACGATGAGATGAAGGAGTTTATGATGGAGAAAATCGTTGAGTTTCATGACATACTCACACCGGACCAGAGAAATCAGGCAGTTGAAAATATGAAGGATATGAAAAATAAATTTCACGACAGAACGGGAAAGTTTAAGGATGGCGACAGGGATGATAAAAGAGATAAGTTCGACAAGCGTAATAATTAATCAATAAATAATCATAACAGGAGGTTAAGCAGAATGATAAACCGTCTGACCTCCTGTTCCTTTTTACCGATGAAAAAAATTTTAGTGATCGACGATGATACCAAGCTTACAGATCTTCTCAATGATTATCTCGGCAAATATAATTTTAAGACACAACCCTTCGACAATCCGGTCAGCGCTTTAAGCCACCTTAAAACAAATGAATACGATCTTATAATCCTTGATTTCATGCTTCCTGAAATGGACGGCTTTGAAACGCTCAAAGAGCTGAGAAAGACAAATGATGTTCCGGTGATAATGCTGACAGCAAGAGGTGAAACAACGGATAAGATCATCGGACTCGAACTCGGAGCTGATGATTATCTTGCAAAACCATTCGAGCCGAGAGAGCTTGTAGCCAGGATGCAGTCCGTATTCAGAAGAGCGGATATAAAATCAAATCCTGATCAGCAGATAAATTTTAAGGATATCTCCATCAACCAGTCAAACAGAACCGTAAAATTAAATAAGAAAGAAATTGAACTTACTTCAACAGAGTTTGATCTGCTGCTGATATTTTTCATGAACAACGGCAAGGTGCTTTCAAGAGATTCGCTGATGCAGAAGATGAAAGGAATGCCATGGCAGTATTACGACCGAAGCATAGATGTAATGGTATCACGTTTGAGAACAAAGCTTAAGAATAAAAATCATCAGTACATTAAGACCGTTCAATCGGTAGGATATATTTTTTACGCGGAATATGAAGAAGGTTAAGTTCTCGATTTTTTTTAAGCTGATCTTACTGATCATCGTCTTTATAGTGCTTGCAAATCTTGCGATAGGATTTTTCATAAGGTTCAGTCTCGAAAGACCACCGAACGGACCATTCAACAGACCACCGCCACCGCCTCATCTTCACGAATATGCGATCAAAGAAATTGGATTCCCACCGGACACGGTGAAGGCAATTGCATTTTCTAAAGAGCTGAATTCAGGCATCAGATATGAAACTTCATCATTCAAATGGACAACCGGCAACGAGATCCCCGGTATAGAAGATCTTAAAGACAACCGGGAGTTCAGAGGTAATGATGAAAGATTCGCGGTGAAAGAAAAGGGTCGTATGTATTTTATTAATAAAGTAAGTGACGGCTATGTTATTTTTTCACAGATGATGCCGAGGGATTACATAAATTTTGATAAGGCGATCCCGGCAATAATTTTGATAGTCACTATTCTCGGTTCGATGCTTTACTTTTCACTAAGATGGATCTTTGGTCCTGTAAAAATACTTTCGGAAGAAGTCGAACAGATCAGCGCCGGCAATTTCAGCAATACAATTCATATAAACAGAAATGATGAACTGGGGAGGCTCGGAGATTCCATTAACGAAATGAAGACGAATATTTCCGGAATGATGAAAGCAAAGGAATCGCTGCTGATTGATGTTTCACACGAACTACGAAGTCCCCTTACAAGGATAAAGCTTGCAAATGAATTTGTTGATAATGAAAAGATCAAAGATAAAATAAAAGATGATGTGCGTGAAATGGAAGCAATGATCACCGAGCTGCTGGAGACTTACAGGATGGAAAGCGGTCATGGGAAATTGCTGATGGAAGAATGCGATATAGTTGAGCTTGTAAAAAATCTTGTTGAAAAATTTTCCCATGCCAGAATCAACTTCAGAACTGAATTTACAAACAGGGAGATAAGGATCAACAAAGGGAAAATTGAAATTGCATTAGGCAACATACTGGATAACGCGGTAAAATATTCAAATGACCGTCCGGTCGATGTAAATATCCGGCAGGGTGCAGATGGCAATGAGACTGTTGTAACAATTAAAGACAGGGGAAACGGCATAAATCAGGAAGAGCTTAATAAAATATTCGAACCGTTTTACCGGATAGATAAATCACGTGACAAGAAGATCACCGGCTACGGACTTGGATTGAGTCTCGTAAAAAGAATACTCGATTCTCATAACGCGAAGATCGAATTAAAAAGCATTCCAACTTTCGGAACAGAATTCAACATTACCTTTCAAAACATATAAAGCCTTAACTTTGCTTTATATTTTCTTAACAAATCACCTCTAAATTATTTATATCAAAAAATTTTTGATTTGACTAATTTGTATTTACTATGAGAAAGAAAAAAATTCTCTATATCTGCGGCTCCATCAATCAAACCACAATGCTTCATAAGATCTCCCTTTCACTTCCTGATTATGAGCATTATTTCAGCGCTTATTATTCGGACGGCATTGAGAAGCTCACTGCAAGACTCGGGATACTTAACTTTACGGTACTGGCGGGTGAATTTAAAAAGCAGACAGAAAATTATTTTGCTGTCAATAAGCTGAATGTTGATTATGAGGGAAAAAAAAATGATTACGATCTCGTCGTAATATGCAGTGATCTTATCGTTCCTAAAAACATCCGCGAGAAAAAGATCGTGATGGTGCAGGAAGGCATGACCGACCCGGAGAATATTTTTTATCACATGGTCAGGAAATTTAAAATTGCAAGCTACTGGGGAGGGACGGCTGCTACGGGACAGTCAGACCGTTACATCTACTTTTGTGTTGCATCCGAAGGCTACCGTGAATTGTTCATAAAAAAAGGAGTGAAGCCGGAAAAGATCATTGTAACAGGCATTCCAAATTTTGATAATTGTGAAGCTTCCCTTAAGAATGATTTTCCGCACCGAAATTACACGCTCGTCTGCACTTCCGATTCCCGTGAAACATTGAAATACGAGAACAGAAAAAAATTCATACTGAACGCACTTAAGCTATCGGAAGGCAAATCTCTTATATTCAAGCTTCATCCAAATGAAAATGTTACACGTGCCAGCCGAGAGATAAAAAAATGGGCTCCCGGTTCGTTGATTTTTTCAGAAGGAAATACAAATGAGATGATAGCAAACTGCGACATTCTGATTACAAGCTATTCGACTGTTGTATATGTAGGAATTGCTCTCGGAAAAAAAGTTTATTCTGCATTTGATCTTGAGGAAATAAAAAAACTTCTCCCGATTCAAAACGGCGGAAAATCGGCGGGCAAAATTGCTGATGTCTGTCTTGAGCTTCTGGGAGAAAAGCCGCTTAACGAAAAACAATTTACAACTACCGAAGAGAACAACAAGCTTAACATTACCTACCAGACAGCTTAAAAATTTTGAATTCACCCAACGAAAATATCCTTATTGTAATACAAGCCCGGCGGGGTTCCTCACGGCTGCCTGATAAAATTCTTCTTCCGCTTAAGGGGAAACCTTTGCTGATAAGAATGGCTGAAAGAGTGCTTGCATCCAAAACGCCGAAAGAAATTGTTGTTGCAACAACAACCGATAAGGAAGATGATGAAGTCGTTTCACTTTGCAAAAAAAACGGTCTTAATGTTTTCAGAGGTGATGCCACTGATCTTCTTGAGAGACATTATCAGGCAGCTCTAGAATATAAAGCAGACATTGTTGTAAAGATCCCTTCGGATTGTCCGCTGATATGTCCTGATGTAATCGACAGAGTCTTGAAATTCTATGTTAAAAATAAAAGCAATTATGATTTTGTGAGCAATCTGCATCCTGCTACTTATCCTGACGGGCATGATGTTGAAGTCATGTCGTTTAAAGTACTTGAACAAGCCCGGAATGAAGCCACAAAAAATTTTGAAAGAGAGCATTCAACTCCATTTATATGGGAGCGACCGGATAGATTCAGGATTGGGAATGATACATGGGAAACGGGACTTGACCTTTCAAAGAGCCACAGAATGACAATTGATTATTCCGAAGATTATGAGTTTATTAAAAAAGTTTATGAAGAATTGTACGATGAAAAAAATATTTTTACCCTATGCGATATAATGATGCTGCTTGACCGTAAACCTGAGATCAAGAAAATTAATGAAATGCACGCCGGAGAATATTGGTACAGAGATCATTTGGATGAGCTGAAGACAATAGTAAGTTAAAAGTTAAAAGTTGAAAGTTAAAAGTTGAAAGTTAAAAGTTGAAAGTTGAAATGTTGAAAGTTGAAAAGTTGAAAAGTTGAAAGTTGAAATGTTGAAAGTTGAAATGTTGAAAGTTGAAATGTTGAAAGTTGAAATGTTGAAATGTTGAAATGTTGAAAGTTGAAATGTTGAAAGTTGAAATGTTGAAAGTTGAAATGTTGAAATGTTGAAATGTTGAAATGTTGAAATGTTGAAAGTTGAAATGTTGAAAGTTGAAAGTTGAAAGTTATTTTAAACCAAAGAAGTGTAACTTTAAAAAATTAATGAATAAAGATAAAATACAGGAGTTAAAGGAAATTTCTTTTAAGGTTCGCGAGCACATAATCAGGATGTCTACAGACGGAGGCTGCTTCATTGGCGCGTCACTTTCCTGTACAGACCTCATAGTTTTCCTTTATAAAGAATTTTTGAATGTTAACAAAGACAACCTTAAAGATCCTGAACGCGATTATTTTTTTCTTTCAAAGGGTCATGATGTGCCTGCGCTTTACGGTACGTTTGCAGAGATCGGTTTTATTGAAAGGGAAAGATTAAAAAATCATCTTAAGACAAATGATTTCATTTACTGGCATCCGAATGTAAACATTCCGGGAATTGAATTTCATTCAGGTTCGCTCGGACATTCGCTGAGCATTGCCATCGGTGTAGCTATAAACTCTAAGATAAAAAAACAGCAAAATAAAGTTGTAGTTCTGCTTGGCGATGGTGAGCTTGATGAGGGCTCGATATGGGAAGCCGCGCTTGTTGCCGGAGCAAAAAAATTAGATAACTTAATTGCTGTAATTGACCGCAACGAATTCCAGGCGAACATTGAAACGGAAAAACTCATACCGCTTCATCCTATCGCTGATAAATTCGAAGCATTCGGATGGAAGGTAAGATCGGCTGACGGACATGATTTTGAAGATATGGAAAAAGCATTTTCTGATTTACCCATCGAACAGGGTAAGCCGTCAGTTATCATTGCTCATACCAGAAGAGGTAAGGGTTTGCCAAGCATTGAATCGAGAGCGGACAGATGGTTTGTGAATTTTAAGAATGAAGAAGTGGAAATGCTTTTGAAAGAGCTTCATGGAGGAAAACATGCAGAGCTTACTTCGGAAACAATTGTAGCGAGGTAAGATTTCAATTAAGCATTTATTCAATTGTTTCTTACGCTCACTATTAAGATTTTTACATAAAATTTCTTCTTGGCAAAAGATTCACACATAGTACAGGTCGGCAAGAGAAAGCTTGAGCTATCAAACCTGAATAAGATCCTCTATCCGGATGATGGCATTGTTAAAGCTCAGGTGATCGAATATTATCTGAAGATAGCTCCGACGATTCTAAATCATATAAAAGGCAGACCGCTTTCATTAGTTCGTTTTCCTAACGGTATTTACGGAGAGAAATTTTATCAGAAGAACCGTCCTGACTGGGCGCCAGACTGGATCGAATACGTTGCACTCGGCAGCGAAGAAACAAAAGATTACATATTGGCTACTGAAGAAGCGGCACTTGTGTGGCTTGCAAATCTTGCCTGTCTCGAAATTCACCAGATGCATTCAAAAAGACCTCACTACGACAAACCTGATTACATGGTCTTTGATCTTGATCCCCCCGAAGGTTATAAATTTACGGACGTTGTTGAGATCGCGCTCAATCTTAAATCACATCTTGAAGCTTTTGGCTATCATACCTTTGCAAAAACAACCGGCGGTAAGGGCATACATGTCATTACACCAATTGAACAAAAGTATGATTTTCACAAGGTCTTTGAAACAGCGCAGGCAATTGCCCAGCCGTTCGTTGAGGAGTATTCAAATTTAACATTGCACATAAAAAAGGATGCGCGTAAAGGCAGAGTCCTTGTCGACATTTACAGGATAAGGCAGGGACAGTCGATCATTTCCCCTTACAGTCTGAGGGGAAATAGCAGATCGCCGGTTTCAATGCCGCTGCCCTGGACTGAGATCGAAAAGCTGAAGGATCCGAAGGAATATAATCTGACGAATGTTCCTGATATCGTAAATACTGAAGGAGATGCATGGGAAGGAATTACAGCTTACGCTGTCGAGCTTCACACAGAACGCAAAGCCAACAGGAAGCCAACGATCAGGGATCTCAAGCCATCAGGAAAATATAAAACGCCGGAGCAGCTTGAAAAATATTCAAAGAAACGTGACTTCGAAAAAACGCCGGAGCCGTCAGGTAAAGTCATTGACGGAAAAGGAAACAGGTTCGTCGTTCACCGTCATCATGCTTCACGCATGCATTACGATCTTCGTCTTGAGAAAGATGGTGTATTAAAATCGTGGGCTGTGCCTAAAGGGCTTCCGCCGGCTCCCGGTGTCAAGCGTCTTGCTGTTCAGACTGAAGATCATCCGATGGAGTATCTTGATTTCGAAGGCACAATTCCCAAAGGTCAGTATGGCGGCGGTGATATGTGGGTTTATGCTTCAGGAAGGTACGAGATAACGAAAGATAAAAAGGATGGATTTTATTTCCGGCTTCACAGTCCTGCGATGAGCGGTGAATACAGAATTCATAATATCAAAAATAAAGACTGGCTGATGGAACGTGTCGACCGTTCTCAGGTGGACTGGCTTCATGAACAGGTGGAGCCGATGCTTGCACAGTCAAAAAAGGAAGTACCAGTTTCGGATGATTTTATTTATGAAGTGAAGTGGGATGG
>JAWXBH010000007.1:0-17806 GCA_034439935.1 bacterium | reverse complement strand
TTTGAATTAAAAAAATTATTCAAGATGAATGAAGGTAAACAATATTTTCACAGATTATGAATTTTGTTCCAAAAAATATTTTTGACAAATACGTTAAAGAGTTTAAAGGAAATTATCGTTGCCGAAGATTTTCTTCATGGGATCAATTTCTTTGTTTGTCATTTGCTCAACTCACATACAGAGAATCTTTGCGTGATATAGAAGTCTGTCTTAAAACTAATTCAGAGAAACTTTATCACATGGGAATCAAAGGTAATGTAGCCAGAACTAATATATCCCGTGCAAACAAAATACGTGACTGGAGAATATTCGCTCATTTAGCTCGACACTTAATCAATGAAGCTTTGGCTTTATATACAAAAGATGATCTTATCTACAAAGAACTTGATAATACTCTTTACGCTTTAGATTCAACTACTATTGATTTATGTTTAACTTTATTCCCATGGGCTAAATTTAGGAAAAATAAATCAGCAGTTAAAATACATACTTTACTTGAGATTAGGACTTCAATTCCAACTTTTATTCACATTACTTCTGGTAAAATTCATGATGTAAATATTTTGGATTTAATCCCTGTTGAACCTTTAGCTATTTATATAATGGATAAAGGGTACATTGATTTTGAAAGACTCTTTGAGCTAAATAATAAAAATGCTTTTTTTATTACACGGGCAAAAAAGAATTTAAAATCAAAAAGAGTTTACTCGCATGATGTTCATAAATTTAGTAACATCAAGTATGATCAAACTGTTAAACTCACGGGTTTAAAAACATCAATGCTTTACCCAAAGCATATTAGGCAAATAAAATGTATTGATCAGGATAATGACAAAGAACTTATTTTTCTAACTAACAATTTTTCTTTAACTTCTGAAATTATTTCTAATTTATATAAAGAACGTTGGAAGATTGAATTATTTTTTAAATGGATCAAACAACATTTAAGAATAAAATCATTTTATGGTACAACGGAGAACTCGGTAAAAACTCAAATCTGGATTGCAATTTCTATTTACGTCTTAATTGCAATCATTAAAAAAAAATTAAAAATAGCAGAAAGCCTTTACACTATTTTACAAATCTTAAGCATAAACATTTTCAGTAAGAACTATATAAACCAATTACTTAATTTTAAACCTAACACATTTGAAACTACACCCGACTCTAACCAGTTGATTTTATTCTAACTTAGAGCGGGACAGTAGTGATTTTAAATATAAGAATCTTGTTTCGGATCTGTTTGCATTGGAAAAAGAATTTCTTACATTTAATGCCTACAGGAAGGATTCTAAAGGTAAAGAAAAGTATCTGCTTAAAGAGCTTAGATTAAAAAATCTTGATTTAGCTTTTGAAAAATCATATAAGTATGCAATGAAGCAGCTTGAAGAAAATAAATTGAAGGATGAAAATTATTTCAGACATAAATTTGCACTTGTATATGAAATTACATCTTACAATTCCCCCAAAAAACCTAATGCTAATTTGCATTACCTTCAGGAAGAGCTTGATAATTTTGTATTTTATTC
The DNA here is from genome assembly GCA_034439935.1 of bacterium. GTDB lineage: Bacteria > Bacteroidota > Ignavibacteria > Tepidaquicellales > Tepidaquicellaceae > JAGPCH01. The sequence continues at coordinate 16,277 of JAWXBH010000007.1, read as the reverse complement.
CGTTATTACTCTGATTAAATATTATGAAATAATGCTTCACGAAAATAATCAGAATAATTACAGGTATGATATGAAAATGTTTGACTATGTTATGAAGTTTCTTGAAAGCTATGACAGCTCAGATAATCCCACACTGGAAATTCACTATTGTATAATTCTTCTTGAAAAAACTAAAGATGAAAAATATTTTTATAAGCTCAAAGAATTAAAAAATAAATACAGAAATCTGCTTGACCCATTTAACAATTACATGATTTATCTTCATCTTGACGGATTTTGTGCAACGGCTTTTAACAAAAATTCACGTACCGATCTTCTCAAAGAACAGTTCCTGCTGGTAAAAGAAAATTCAATGATAGACTCAGCTGATTTCGGAAAAGTACTTTACCCGGATTTTTTAAATGAAGTAAAAAAAGCAGTGAGAGTAAATGAATTTGAATGGGCTGAAGATTATATAGAAAGATTAAAAGGCAAGCTCACTGATGAAAAGGAAAACACACTTAATTTTTGTTACGGCTATATTGCGCATAAAAAAAATGAGTACGATAAAGCTCTTGAACTTTTTTCCCGGGTGAACTTTTCCAATTTCATTCTGAAAATCCAGGTTAAAATTCATCTTCTTCAGATTTTATTTAATAAAAAATGTTACGATGATGCACTTCTTATGATTGACACTTTCAGGCATTACCTTGCCCGTGAAAAATCAATTCTTGATTCTATAAAAGTATCTGTTTCAGAATTTTTAAAAATTACAGGAGAGCTTATAAAAATTAATTCCGATATCAGAAATAATGATTATAAATTTGATAAAGATTTTAAAATTGCCGAACTAAAAAAAGATATAGAAAAAATGCAAAGCAACACATTCGGAATAAAACTCTGGCTGAGAGATAAAATCAATTCAACTTCAGTTTAAATATTCCAAATCATACTTCACTAAAGATTTAGATCGTTGAAGTCTCTCGTCGAAACTATAAATAAATTTAGCTTGTTCAACGGATTTAATATTCTGTTTTTTTTAGATAAAATAATTTTTTCAATTTAATCATAATACATTTTCTAATTTAAAAAAATATATTCCAATGAAAATAATTTCAAAAATTCTCCTGCTTATCTCATTTACCTTTACACTTATTTTTATTTCCGATTCAAACACTTATGCACAGGGATGCAGTGATGCGGGCTTTTGTACTTTACAAGGTCTTGAGCCGGATAATACAGATACCATAAAATTTCTTAAAAACCGGATTAGGAGTGGTGTATCGTATGGACTGGGAGATTATTCCGTGTCTGCAACTTCATTTTATTTGTCTTATTACAGACAATTTACGGAAGAATTTGGAATTGATTTCAAATCAACTGCATTAATTGAAAACGGAAATGACATTAATTCTTCAGGATTTTCAGATATATTTATAACAGGAGATTACAGTCTGAATAAAAAAACAAATTTTGTTCTTGGAGTTAAAATACCTTTGAACAATGCGGATAAATTTGAGAATTCTCTTCCATTGCCTATGTATTATCAGACCAGTCTCGGTACCTTGGATATCATAGCCGGAATAAATACAAATATAGAAAACTTAGACATATCATTTGCACTTCAGCAACCACTTTCTCAAAACGATAATCAGTTTTTTGCAAATGAATACCCTTCAACTTCAATAATAAGTACTTTTCAGTCAACCAATAAATTTATAAGGAAAGGAGACATATTATTCAGAGCTTCTTACCCTTTTTCTGCCGGAAAAAAATTTAATATCACTCCGGGAATTTTGCCAATCTTCCATCTTGGAAATGATGAATTTACAGATACTTCAGGAGTTAAAACTGAAATTGACGGATCTGCAGGTCTTACTTTTAATATAACTTTATATATTGATTATAAAATTGGCAGGAATAGTATTTTACAGTTAAATGCAGGAGCTCCTATAATTAACAGAAACTCAAAGCCGGAAGGTCTTGCAAGGAGTTTTGTAGGTTCACTTAATTACACTTTTTTATTTTAATTCATTTCACAGTATTATTATAATAATCAATTAACTCAAGTTGACCTGACTTAAGACTAAGATCAAAAGATTAGCCACCTGCCTCGCGGCGAGCTGGCTAATTACACCTGCCTCGCATTGCTTCGGCAAGGCGGGCGAATTTTAGCGAATTCACTAATTACTTAAAGAAATAGAAATCAGAAAAATTAGTTTAAATTCGTGAAATTCGTGGTGATTTCTTGTTTTAACTTTATAATGGTCAACTTTAGTAATTAAGAAAAATTAATTTCCAATAATTACTTGCTTAAATAGTAGTACATATTGTCCCCGACTAATCTCTTGCTCTATCTGACGTCCGGTGTCTTGCGTCTTAGGTCTTGCGTCTTAGGTCTTGCGTCTTAGGTCTTTCGTCCTGATATTTTTTCAATGAAAGACCCGGAGCGAACTGGAACTTTTCTGAACACCGAAAGCGGCTTCAAACTTTTTTTGAACTTCAACAACGGCGAAAAATATTAATAAATCTAATTCACAATCTTTACTTTTTAAATTAATAGTTATATTTTTAAACTAATTAAAAATAACACATCAGAATCTTTTCTACGTTTTAACTAAATAAATTCTCACAACATATCATTTATACCGGTTCTAATTGTAAAAATATTTTTATAAATTTTTTAATCAAGGAGGGTATATTGAAAACTGTAAAAAGTTATTTAAACTCTGTTTCACTCATAGCATTATTTTTTATCAGCGGATGCAGTGAAGAATATATTACACCGCAAAATACAAATTCCGTTAAGATCACAGTTTCAGGAATCGCTACAAATTATGCAAATCAGGCAGTTCCAAATGTCAGAGTAAAAATTGGAAATGATTCTGTACTTTCCTCATCAAATGGTAATTTCACTTTCACAAATGTTACCCCTCCATATGATCTTCAGATCACCGAGGATGTGATGTTTATTTCTAGATACTATTCCGGACTGACTGCCGAAAATTTAAGAATCCCGGACATCGGATACATAGATGATTCACTTGGATGTCAGATCAACATTTCATTTCCCGCTGAAATTTTAACTTCCGGAGTTTCCGGTAAAATGATATTTACAGATGGAGAGTATGTGAATGCATACGATCTGTTAAATCAGAATCTTCCATTAAAGGTCAGGCTTACTGACAAATCACCGGTCACGGGCAGGATAATAGTGATCACTTACAAAAAGGATGCTTTGGGAAAAATTGTATCTTATGAAAATTTTGGTCAGAGTACACCTATGGAGGTAATTAACGGCGGAAAATACAATTATAATTTTTCTGCAGATGAATTATCTCTTAATCCGGGAGAGGAAACAGTCAGCGGTTCGATAATTTTGCAACCCGGTTATTCAGCATTTAGAAATTTTTATATTACTTTTTCGGATAAACTCACTCCGAATTTTCAAGTACGAACTCAGTTTGAATTTATAGTGGAAAATAATTTCAGTTTGAAAATTCCAACCGGACTGCCTGTTCAATTTTCATCAATGATAGGATGCTCTTCTTATATTGGTCAGCAGCAGCAGACTTTTACTGATTTGTTTAAACTTCCGCCAATGCAAACAGGTATTGTACTGGAAACAAAATCTGAACCTCAACTTCTCACTCCCGAAGATAATGCTGTAAATATAGATACATCATCTTTATTTTCATTTACCCCGGGTGCTGGTACAGGAATATACAGGATACTTTTACTTATCTCTTCCTATGAAGTTCTTGTTGTTTATACACCTTCAAATTCATTTTATTTAAGTGATTTCAAGGGATTGTTTAAAGATGGGTTACCTGCGAATACAATTATTGCATGGGCGGTAGAGAAAATTGGATTTGCAAATTCAATAAATGAATACTTTACTACTTTTACAGACAGACCGGAATATTTCAAAAACTATTCCGCTTTGAAAAGATTTACCACAGCAAATTAAATAAAAGTTATAGTGCCCGAGTGCTTATATCGGGCATCCAATCATATAACAAAGCAATTCAAATTAGGAGATTGCTTATTCTAAAGATCACGGTCTCAAAAAAATATTTCAACCTTTCCAGACCAGTTCCTTAAGAATAAAAAGGAAAAGATGAAGCAGAGTTTCAAATTCAAGTGAGTTCCCAATCGGGAGATTCCCACCGTCGGTAAATTAACATAAGGGCTCACCCGCCTGCATTGGACAGGCTTTCAATTTGAGTTACTACGAATTAATTTCGTAATAATACGATCTTTCGTAGAAAACTGAACTTCTCGATATGCGAGCCATTTTTACATCCTTGCTCTCCTTCCCAAGCTCAGGAAGGAGAGTAAAACCAGATAGAAAGTTATATAGCAAAGGAAGAGTAATTATAGTGAACATGATAACTCAAGCTGAGTCCCCTGTGAAAATTTATTAAATGTTTGAGATGTAATACAGGGAGACTCAGCGAGGACAGGAAAATAAAATAAAATCTGATCAAACCTTATAATGCCTGGATTCCAGCTTTTGCGAGAATGACAATACTATTGATTTCCTATTTGGACTTCTGTTAGCTTAAACAAGCTTAATCCTTTTTACTCAATTTCAATTGAATTTATAATGTATATGAGTTAGTTTGATAATCATTAACGAAAAATATTAATGGACCATACGAGGAAAAGATTCTATTATAAAAGAAAAAAAGCTGCACCAAAAGATCCTGTAATCAATCCTGATGAAAGCTTATCTGATATTGATAAACCTGAAGTAAATAAATCTGAAGTAAATAAACCTGAAATAAATAAACCCGAAGTAACTATATCTGAAGGAAGCAAATCCGAAAATAATAAACCCGAAGTAACTAAATCTGAAGGAAGCAAATCCGAAAATAATAAACCTGAAGTAAGCAAACCGGAAGCAAATAAGTCTGAATTACAAAAGCCCGAAATTAAACCGGATGCGAATAAACCTTTCATCAATAAACCTGACACTAACAAACCTCCGGTATATAAGTCTCAGCAACCCAGACGTGTAGGCATTAAACCTGACTTTAAGAAGCCCGCTTCAATACCTCAAAGACCTCAATTGAATGTTGCAAATAACAATCAGATGATCTCAGTGGTCATACCTTTGCTGAATGAAGAAGAATCGCTTAATGAGCTCTCCCGTGAGATTGAAAAGGTTTTTGATTTTATGAAATGTAATTATGAAGTGATCTTTATTGATGACGGAAGCACTGATAATTCTTATAACAAGATCAAGGAGATCAACAGACGAAACAATAAATTCCATTGCATCAAGCTCAGACGTAACTACGGCAAATCAGCGGCGCTTGCCAAAGGTTTCAGCGCGGCAAAGGGCAATATTGTCATCACCATGGATGCTGACCTGCAGGATGATCCCGCGGAAATACCGGATCTTGTGAAAGTTTTAAACTCCGGCTATGACCTTGTCTCAGGATGGAAAAAAGTCAGATATGATCCTTTCATAAAAAAACATACTTCAAAACTTTTTAATTATTTTACTTCCAAATTATCCGGAGTAAAGCTGCATGATTTTAACTGCGGGCTCAAAGCATATAAAAAGGATGTCGTTAAGTCAGTTAACATCTACGGTGAGATGCACCGTTACATACCTGCCATTGCTCATCTTTCGGGTTTTAAGGTTACTGAAAAGCCGGTAAAGCATCAGGCAAGAAAATACGGCGTTACAAAATTCGGAGCCAGCAGATTCATCAATGGATTTCTTGACCTGCTTACTGTCATCTTTACAAACAGGTACATGAAGCGACCTCTGCATTTCTTCGGAAGTCTGGGAATAGCATCATCAATGCTTGGTGTGCTGGTAACTATCTATCTGATCGTGCTCAAATACATTGAGGGAAAACCTTTAAGCGACAGACCTTTGTTTCTTGTAGGCATTTTCCTTATCATTGTCGGAATTCAATTTTTATCGCTGGGCTTAATTGCTGAGATGATAACAAAATCGAATATCAAAGATGACGATGTTTTAACGGAGTCCAACTTCTAATAAATTTAACTACAATTCTTTATACCAATGTCTAATTCTGTTATAAGTAAGAAAGCTAAAATTGGTTCTAACACAACTGTAAAAGACTTTTCAATTATTGAAGATGATGTTATAATTGGCAATGATGTCGAGATTGCGTCAAATGTGCTTGTTGCAGACGGAGCCAGGATCTCTGATAAAGTAAAGCTTCATCACGGAGCGGTCGTATCATCTCTTCCGCAGGATCTCAAATTCAGCGGCGAAGTCACTACTATGGAGATCGGTGAAGGTACTGTAATAAGAGAATATGCTACATTAAACCGCGGCACTTCACACAGCAATAAAACAGTTGTCGGAAAAAATTGTTTTCTGATGGCTTATGTTCACGTTGCACACGACTGCATCATCGGCAACAATGTAATAATTGCAAACAGCGTACACATGGGCGGGCACGTTGAGATCGATGATCATGCTATAGTTGGAGGCGGCTGTGTCATTCACCAGTTCACAAAGATCGGTCCTCACGTAATGATCGGCGGCGGATTCAGAATTGTAAAAGATTTGCCACCATACATTCTTGCCGGGGGTTTTCCGCTGAAGTATGAAGGAATAAATATCGTAGGTTTGAGAAGAAGAGGTTTTACTGATGAGCAGTTAGAAAATATTCAGGATGCATATAAGCTGATCTATCAGTCAGAGTACAATTTCGGTGATGCAGTAAAAAAAATAAGAGATACTTTTGAGATGACACCGGAAGTAAAGGGCATAGTTGATTTCATTGAAAAGAGTGAGCGTGGTATTGTCAAAGGCAATAAGTGAAGAAAAATTTAGAGATTAAAACTTCTGTTGATAGTTTTGCAAAGATCCGGCAAATAATTATTTCGGATAGTTTCAGCTCCACTGTTGAATTACAAAAAGATATTTATTATAAGGTAAATGCAGGAAGATTGAAGCTCAGAATAATTAATAATGAAACCGGCAATCTGATATATTACAACCGGTCCGATAAAAATTCGATCAAGACTTCAAACTATCTGATCTCAAGTACAAAGGAGTTCAAAGAGCTCGATGAAATACTTAGAAGCCAGTTTGATCTGATGGTATGTGTCGATAAGAAGAGAGAAGTATTTATTAAGAAAAATATCCGGATCCATCTTGACACTGTAGTACGGCTTGGAAAATTTCTGGAAATTGAAATTATCTATTCCGATCTTCCCAAAGCAAAAGCCACATTGAATAGTTTAATATCAAAACTTGAATTAAATAAAACCAATTTTATAAAACGCTCATATTCCGATCTATTAACCGATAAATAAATGTCACTTCAGATAAAGGAAAATGAAAAACACATAACGACAAAGGTACTGAAAACAATGAAAGAGCGCGGCGAAAAGATCGCAATGCTCACTGCTTATGATTTCAGAACAGCAAAATTCTTAGACGAGTCAGGTGTTGAAGTTATACTTGTAGGTGATTCTATCGGAAATGTATTTCAGGGCAATGAGACCACACTGCCGGTTACACTTGAGCAGATGATCTATCATACTCAGATCGTAAAGAAAGCTGTGAAGAACGCAATCGTTGTCGGCGATATGACATTCATGAGTTATCAGGTCGGTGTAAAGGAAGCGATCACGAACTGCGGTAAGCTGATGAAAGAAACCGGTTGTGATGCCGTAAAGATGGAAGGCGGAGATTATATTGCTGAAACTATCAGAAGGGTTGTCGAGATCGGAATTCCTGTAATGGGACATCTCGGACTTACACCTCAGTCGATCAATAAATTCGGAAGCTATAAAACGCGCGGTACGGAAAAAGAGGAAGCGGATAAAATTTATGAAGATTCTTTACTTCTTGAAAAAGCCGGATGCTTCGCGATAGTGCTTGAGAAAATTCCGGCAAAGCTTGGTACAAAAATTTCCAAAGCTCTTTCAATACCTACAATTGGTATCGGCGCTGGACCGAATTGTGACGGACAGGTTCTTGTCACTCATGATATGCTCGGTCTTATTGAAGAGTTCAAGCCCCGTTTTGTAAGACGATACGCGAACCTTGCCACCGATATGAAGGTAGCTTTCAAAAAATATATAAAAGATGTTAAGGAAAGAAAATTTCCTACGGAGAAAGAGAGTTACTAACTTAGTTGAAAGTTAAAAGTTGAAAGTTGAAAGTTATAAAGTTGAAAATTATAAACTTAATGTCTTCGTGACTTAGTGGTAAAAATAGTCATAGTAAGTTTAAGATAAATGCTTAGAGAATGGATAATATAAGAGTAGGGTTTGGATATGATGTTCATAAATTTTCTGTTGGAAGAAAGTTAATTCTCGGAGGAATTGAGATCGAGCACACAACAGGTCTTGACGGTCATTCTGATGCGGATGTTTTACTACATTCAATGTGCGATGCATTGCTTGGCGCGGCGGGATTTAAAGACATCGGTCATCAGTTCCCGAACACTGATAAAAAGTATAAAAATATTTCAAGTTTGATTTTACTGGAAGAAACATATAACTTAATAAAGAGCAATGACTGGAAGGTCAGCAATACCGATTCTGTAATTATACTTGAGGAACCGAAGATCTACAGCTACACTGATCTTATGAAAGAAAAAATCTCTGCAGTGATCGAAACTCAGAACATTTCAATCAAAGCAACTACATCCGAAGGCATAGGTTTCATTGGCAAGAAAGAAGGATGCGCTGCTTATACTACAGTTCTGATCTACAAATGACTGCAACCCTCGTTACAAATCCAAATTTCTGATAATAAATTTTTTATACGATATCGACTAAAACTTTATTGATTGTTCTGATTTAATAATTAAACATTTTTTGAATTTGGATTTTCTGCAAAACATAGACGTCTCTCTATTCTATTTCTTTAATGTTACTCTTTCAAATTCAGTAACTGATAAGCTGATGCCGTTCATTACCGAGCGGAGCCACTGGTTCGTATTTTATGTTTTGATCTGGCTGTATCTTTTCTTCAAAGGCGGCGCAAGAGGAAGAGTAGCAGCAATTCTTATCATCCCTCTTATCCTTATGGCTGATCAGTTTTCCGATAATATTATAAAGCAGTTTTTTCAGAGGACAAGACCGTGTCATGACCTTACGGGTGTTCACCTGCTGATCAACTGTTCCGAGTCATACTCATTACCCTCAAATCACGCGGTTAACAATTTTGCTGCGGCTACTTTGTTCTCCAATTTTTATCGTGAAATGAAATTGTTTTTTTTTACCGGCGCATTCTTTGTTTCATTTTCACGCGTAATGTGCGGTGTTCATTATCCTTCCGACATACTTGCGGGAGCGCTTACAGGCATTGGCTTCGCTTTGTTCATTCTTTACTTGTGGAGATTCGTCAACGGAAGATTTAAAATAATTCTTTAATTCTTTCCAATGAACCCAGTCTTCAACAAAAAAATATTATTGCTGCTCATAGCAGGCGGATTTTGCTACGGGCTTTCCTTTCCACCTATAAATCTTTACTTCCTTGTGTATGCTTCTTTTATGATCCTGATCGAAACAGCATTCCGGTCACATACATTCAAGCAGATCTTTTTCCGGACATATTTTTTCTTCTTCTTTGCAAGTCTTATAGCGATCTCATGGATATCACTCAGCGGACTTCGTGACAATGCTGATACATTCCTTATCATAGCCGGTTTCTTTACACTTATTGTCTATCCACTTTTTTTCGTTCCGCCCGTGATCTTATTTTTTTATATAAATAAAAATTTTTCGCCGCGTAATCTGAAATATATTTTAATTTTTACCTTTCCTTTTCTATGGACAGGGTTTGAATATCTCTCATCACTTGGTCAGATAAATTTTCCCTGGCTCTTTGCAGGCAATACCCAGACTTATAATCTCAATAAAATACAGTTCGCCGAATACACCGGCATGTTCGGAATTTCGTTCTGGATCTGCCTCGTCAGTGTGCTTATGTATATTTTGTATGATGAGATCAAAAGCTCTTCATGGAAAATGTTAAGTGTTAAAAGCCTTTCATTGGTAATTGTCTTAATTTTACTTTACTTCGCACCTGATGTTTTTAATTCATTGCGTGATGCCAAGAAATACAGCAGTGAGCTTAATCCGCAAACTATTAAGATCGGTATCGTACAGCCGAATGTAGATCCGTGGGTTAAGTGGAGCGGCAAGCAGAATGATCTGATAACAGATTATGTGAATCAGATAATTGAAATTCATAATTCATCTCCCGGTGTAAAAATGATTGTTCTTCCTGAAACAGCACTCCCCTATTATTACCGTGAAAGACATTTCGAGGACAGATATCTGACACTCAAAAAACTCTGTGACAGTCTTGACATTCCCATACTGATAGGAACTCCCGACCTCGTCTACTATGAAGACCAGGTAAACGCGCCTGATGACGCCAAGATAATGAAGAGTAACGGTCAGAAGTATGATACTTATAATACAGCGGTATTATTTGAACCGGGAAAAGAAAAGGATTGGTATCAGAAGCATCAAAAGGTAAAGTTGGTTATCGGAAGCGAGCGCATGCCTTATCAGGAAATTCTTCCCTTTACAAAAAAGCTTGTTGAATGGGGAGTAGGTCTGAGCAGCTGGCAGATAGGCAGGGATACGAATGTATTTGATCTTAATGGTAAAGCCGTCTTCAGCACGGCGATCTGCTATGAATCGGTTTACCCTGAATTTTTTTCAGAGTTCGTAAAGCGGGGCGCACAGTTCTGCGTGATAATTACCAATGACGGATGGTGGGGGAAATTTTTTGGAACGTACCAGCACAACAGGTTCGCTGTTTTCCGTGCTATCGAGAACCGCAGGTGGATTGCGCGCTGCGCCAATACAGGCATTTCAGGCTTCATCGATCCCGAAGGAAATATGTTCGATGAAACAGAGATCAATGTAAAGGCAAACATTGTCAGGGACGTAAATCTCATTGATGAAAAAACTTTTTTCAGTCTTCATGGTGATCTGTTCTCTAGAATATGTCTCATCGCGGGAGCGGTTATGTTTGGAGTAAGCTTTGGGTTCAGGAGAAAAATGAATATGAAAAAGTAATTATTGAACAACTCATCCCCAGATATTCCTTACCTTCGGAATATCATTTTCTTCCTTTGTTATCTCTAAGTGCAGCTTGACGAGATCGTCTGAGATGAGCTTTCGCTGAGTGACTTCCTGAGTGATGGGTGAGCTTAAGGCGGGAGTTTCCGTCGCACTTAACTTCGGATTATCGCTTTTGTGAATCGGAGCTGTGTCTTGTTCTTGCCGCATCTTAACCCATTTAACACTCACCTTTTCAAGATCTTCAAAATCATTGTTGATCTTTCCGGCAAACTTGCCCGCAGGAATGAATTCGATATACTTTCTTTTTTTATCCTTACTTAATATGAATTTTCCGAACTTCTTTAATTCAAGTTTCTTATTTTTTATAATGCACATCGTGATCTCCTCAAATATGGTATCAACGATGTTACCTGCCTCCGCTTTATGCAGTCCGAACTCAATCGAAACAGCTGTCTTTATCTGATCCTTATTCATTTATCCTGCTTTCAAGATAATCCGAAGGAGTGAATGAGACTTTATTTCCGGGAGGTGTCACTGTTTTAATTTTATCGCCTTTTAATTTTACTTTCATCTTTTCGTGAACAATGCTGAAGTACCCGAAGTCTTTGATCGACATATCTTTTTTATCCTTTAGTTCTTTGGACAGAACTTCCAGAACTTTTGAGAATATCTGCTCCGATCTTTTCTTCTTAAGTCCTGTTTCTGCGGAAATTCTTTTTATAATGTATTCAGTATCCATTTATCTTTTCAGAATATGTTTATGATGTTTTTTATTAATACTTCCAGGTATTTCTTATCGGTGTTGTCAAAGTTATTCAATACTCCGCTGTCAATGTCCAGCACGCCCCTGACCTTATTCTCTTTAATTACCGGCACAACTATCTCCGACTTTGACAAAGCATCACAAACTATATGTCCCGGAAATTTATCCACGTCCTCAACAATGATCGTCTCCCTCTTCTCTGCTGCAGCACCGCATACACCTTTGCCGAAAGCCATCCTGTTGCATGCCACCATTCCCTGAAAAGGTCCAAGCACCAGCTCATTCTCATTCTCCGGATAAGTTAGATAAAAGCCGACCCACAGAAACTTATCCATCGAATATCTCAATGCAGAGGTTATGTTAGCAAGATTTGCAATAAAATTTTTCTCCTCACTTATCAGCGCATCGATCTGCGGAAGAAGCGAAATATACTTTTCTTCTTTTGATAATGAAGGATCAGTTTTTAAATCAAAGGACATTTTAACTTTTAACTTTAAACTTTTTAACTTTTAACTTTAAACTTTTTAACTTTTTAACTTTAAACTTTTTAACTTTCAACTTTTAACTAATTTTTCAAACTCATCTTCATCTATCACCTTCACCCCAAGTGTCTTTGCTTTCTCCAGCTTGCTGCCGGCTTCTTCACCGGCGAGAACATAATCAGTTTTCTTGCTTACGGATGAGCTTACTCTGCCTCCGAGATCTTCGATGATCCTTTGCACGGCATCACGTTTGTATTTTTCAAGCGTACCTGTAAGCACAAATGTCTTGTTGTTAAAATTATCATTGACCTTCCCCGGCTTTTTATTTTTGTCAGTTTCCATTTTCAGCCCGGCAGCTTTGAGCTTATCTATAAGTTCAATGTTCTTTCTATCACTAAAGAACTTCGCTACACTTTCCGCTATCCTCGGTCCTACCTCGTGAACAGTCTGGATCTCCTCCGCTGTCGCATTCATTATGTTATCGATCGATCCGAACTGATTCGACAAAATCTTCGCCGTCCTTTCACCGATATGCCTGATACCCAGCCCGAACAATACTTTATCAAATGGCTTGCTCTTGGATTCTTCAATAGCGCTTAAAATATTTTCAACACTCTTATTACCAAACCTTTCGATCGAAGTGAGTTCATCTTTATGTTTCGCAAGATCATAAATGTCTGCATAATTTTTCAGGTAACCTTTCTGTAAAAATATTTCAATGATGCTTTCACCGAGACCTTCAATTTCCATCGCGTTCCGGCTGACGAAATGTCCTATGCGTCCGTGAACCTGCGCGAGGCAATTGTAATTCGGACAATAATAGTAAACTTCCTCTTCGGGCTTTTCAAGCTTTGTATTACAGACAGGGCAGACTTCCGGAATTATGTAGGGCTTTGAATCTTTGCCCCGAAGCTCCTTCACCACTGAAGTAACTTTAGGGATTACATCACCGCCTTTTTCGATCATCACGTAATCACCGATGCGAATATCTTTTCTTTTTATTTCATCGAAGTTGTGAAGTGTTGCTCTTGAAATTGTCGAGCCTGCCAGGAACACCGGCTGCAGATCAGCAACAGGCGTGATCGTCCCGATACGTCCGACCTGACAGAAAATATTTTTCAGCTTTGTCTTTTTTTCCTTTGCCTTAAACTTATAAGCTACCGCCCATCTTGGCGCGCGTGAAACAGTTCCGAGTATCTCCTGTTCGCGGATCGCGTTTACCTTTATGACAACTCCGTCAATTTCATAAGGAAGATCATCACGAAGTTTTTCAATCTCATCACAGAATTTTTTTACTTCACCTATATTCTTAGCGATCCTGTAATGTTTGTTTACAGGAAACTTAAGCTGTTCAAGAAGCTTCATGCTTTCAAGATGAGTCTTTAATTCCATTTCATCTGTATAAAAATAGTATGCAAAAAAATTCAATGGTCTTGAACCCACGATCCTGGAATCTTTAAGTTTCAACGTACCGGCAGCAGTGTTTCTTGCGTTTGCAAAGATCTTATCGCCTTTAAGCTCCTGCTCTTCATTGATCTTAATGAAATCTTCCTTTTTAAAAAAGATCTCACCGCGTACTTCAAAGTTTTTTATTTTATTTTTTTGAATTGAAAGAGGAATGGAGCGGATGGTCTTTATGTTGCGGGTTACTTCATCGCCTTTAAATCCGTCACCTCTGGTAACACCTGCGGTTAATTTCCCTTCTTCATAAATAAGAGAGATTGCTATACCATCAAACTTAAGCTCGCACACATATTCATAGCTTCTCCCTTCAAGAAGAGTTAAAACCCTCTTATCAAATTCAACCAACTCCTCAAAGTTATATGAGTTTGCAAGCGAAAGCATCGGAAGCTTATGCTCCTTGGTCCTGAATATTTTCGTCGGCTCTCCCGAAACCCGCTCTGTAGGCGAATCTCCGCTCTTGAGTTCAGGATACTTACCTTCATGCTCCTGAAGCTCCTTCATCATCATGTCATACTTATAATCATCCACATCAGGAGATGCCATCACATAATATTTGTAATCCGCATCGGTGATCTTTTCCCTTAGCTGTTGTACTTTTTTTATTATGGAGGGAGGGGTCATTAAAAATAATTTCAAATAATTGTTTGTAGCCGCAACCTTTATCGTTGCGTTTCTATCAAAATCCCGCAGGCATAATCCTGCGGCTATATTGATGGTTGTAAGCTTATTGTTTTCATTTTACAATTCCGTTTCTGTTCAGTTTGACTTTGCTTACAGATGGCTTGTCAAATCTCACCGGTACGTCATTTATTGTGGCTTTGAATGAAGAAGTATTAGCTGACGAAATGTGAAACGAGCGCGCGGACTTGAATACACCCGTCTCACCTTTATCATATTCAACTTTCACGGGTTTGCTGTAATTTACCGAATCCGTAACAATGTAAAGCACCCCGCTGCTAAGGGCGGTAAGCTTTAATGTTATCGAATCTTTTGCAAGTGCGAATTCCTGTTCAGCTTTTCTTATTGAATCCTGAATTTCTTCCGGAGTTCTCTTGCCGAGAAGCTTTCTTTCCTGTTCCTTTACAACCTCATCAAAATTCTGACGGATAATTTCCGGCTTGTCATTTGAGCCTTCTATAAAAAGAATATTTATCAACGAATAGAGACCAAGCAGGACAAGCAGCACAAAAAGTATCATGGCGATATTTCTTATCACAGGGGAGCTCATCCATATTGCGACATAATTCTTTTTTGGTTTATCATGTATAGGACCAATTTTTGTATCAACCGGAATTTTCGGCGACGGATTTGAGTCGATCCTTTTTCCAGAAACTATCCTTGAGGATTCAGGGATACTCTGGTTCGGCGGCGGCGGCTCGGACTCTCTTTTGCTGAAAAGTTTTTCGTACCTCTTCTCCTCTGTTTCCTTCTTCGGAGGAGGTGCTTCCGTGCGTTTCTCCGGAGGCGGTTCTTTTATCTCGGCAACAGGATCAGCTCTTTCCTGAACTATTTTTTTTTCTTCTAATGCTTCAGGTCTTTTTGATTTATACTTACCACTTCTTGCAAGATCATAATCAAATAATGTTTCATCCACGTCAAGACCGATGCCCGCGATATATTGCTTCAGAAAGGCGCGAATGTATGCCTGCGGCTGAAAAGTGTAATCACCATTCTCGAGATTTTCAAGTACTGAAGTGTTAAGGCGGGTCTGCTGTGCAATTGTTTTTAATGAAATGTTCTTTTCAAGACGAACTGCTTTTAAGTCTTCGGCGAAAATTTTAACCATCTATGCTGTAATTTTCTTTCAAGTTATTACAATAAAAGAAAAAGTTAAAGCTAAAAGCGTGTAGAGACAACGATTGCGTTGTCTGTTCATCTTTCCTACCTCACGCTTTCGGTTTGCCTCAAAGATTTTACCCGCCCCAGGCGAATTGAAATTTATTTTATGATTTTATTTCGAAACGTAGAGACAACGCATTCGTTATCTCTACGTCCTTCCTATCGCTGTTTTATACTGCATAAATATTTCTATAATATTTCAAAATTGAAAATCATTTAATCAGATTGATTGTAATTTATTTTATAATTTTATTTCGAAACGTAGAGACAACACATGCGTTGTCTCTACGGCACCTTCCTATCTCTTCTTTATCCTGTATGAATATTTCTATAATATTTCCAAATTGAAAATCATTAAATCAGATTGAAAAAAACCAATTGCAAAAATCCCGAGACAACGCATGCGTTGTCTCTACGGCACCTTCCTATCTCTTCTTTATCCTGCATGAATATTTCTATAATATTTCGAAAATGGAAACATTTAATCAGATTGAAAAAAACAATTGCAAAAATCTACAGACAACGTATGCGTTGTCTCTACGTCCTTCCTATCGCTGTTTTATGCTGCATAAATATTTCTATAATATTTCGAAAATGGAAACATTTAATCAGATTGATTATAATTTATTTTATAATTTTATTTCGAAACGTGGAGACAACACATGCGTTGTCTCTACGGCATTCTCATTTTATAT
>JAWXBH010000006.1:0-43485 GCA_034439935.1 bacterium | reverse complement strand
TTTTGATTTTAGATTTTAGATTTTAGATTTTAGATTTTAGATTTTAGATTTTAGATTTTAGATTTTAGATTTTAGATTTTTTACAAATTGAGGAAACTATCTAATGAACATATTAACCATATAACTAATTGTTAGAATACAAATCAAATGAGCTGTTAAGATTTACAACAGCGGGAAGTGTAGATGACGGAAAAAGCACTCTTATCGGCAGACTGCTTTATGATTCCAAAGCTATTTTTGAAGATCAGCTTGAAGCTGTAAAGAAATCAAGTGAGTACAAAGGTCTGGATTATGTTGATCTTTCACTGCTTACGGACGGGTTGAAAGCTGAGCGCGAGCAAAGCATAACCATCGATGTTGCTTACAGATATTTTGCAACACCCAAAAGAAAATTTATCATAGCCGATACACCCGGTCACATTCAGTACACACGTAACATGGTCACAGGAGCCTCGACAGCTAACCTTGCAGTGATCCTTGTAGATGCACGTCACGGCATTATTGAACAGACGTGCAGACATTCGCTGATAGCATCGCTTCTTAAGATCTCGCACATTGTTCTTTGCATAAACAAAATGGATCTTGTTAATTATGATCAGGCAGTGTATGAAAAGATAGTTGAGGATTTTAAGAACTTTGCTTCTAAGCTTGAAGTAAAAGACATTCATTTCATACCTATAAGCGCGCTGGCGGGTGATAATGTAGTTGACCGTTCAGAAAAGATGTCCTGGTATGCCGGCTCCACACTTCTTTATCTGCTTGAGAACGTTCACATTGCCAGCGACAATAATCACATTGACTGCAGGTTTCCGGTTCAGTATGTAATAAGACCACAGTCTGATCTGCATCATGATTACCGCGGCTATGCGGGAAGAATTTCCAGCGGCATATTTAAACCCGGAGACGAAGTAATAATACTTCCGTCCGGTTTCAGTTCTAAAATAAAATCAATTGATACTTACGAAGGACCTGTTGAGGAAGCGTTTGCGCCGATGTCTGTGGCGATCACGCTTGAAGATGACATTGATGTAAGCCGCGGCGATATGATAGTAAGGGCAAATAACCGTCCTCAATCAAGACAGGACATTGATCTGATAATCTGCTGGCTCAATAATACTCCTCTGAACCCTTCCTCAAAATACATCATCATGCATACAACCAGAGAAGCGAAGGCAATGATAAAGGAGATCAACTATAAAATCGATATCAATACACTTCACAGGATGGAAGATGATAAAAACATTAGTATGAATGATATTGCAAGAGTAAGATTGAGAACGACACAGCCGCTCTTTTACGACAGCTATAACAGAAATAAATATACCGGAAGTGTAATACTAATCGATGAAGCTACAAAAGAAACCGTAGCAGCCGGTATGATAATTTAAAAATAGAAAATAAATAAATCTCTTGTCCGAAAAAAATTTAACTATAGATGATTTCAGCATCTGGAAAAATGATGCACTGAAAGTCAGGAAGGATACCAATTCCATACTTTCGAAAGATTTTAAAAACTTATTTACATCCGACAGATCACATCTTAAAGTTTTTTCCGATAATTATTTCGACCATAAGATCCTTGGCAGAAAAATTTTTGAGGACGATATCAGTATCGCTGAATATCAGAACCTGCTTGTATATACTTATGTAAAAGCAAATTTTCCTCCGGGAGCCACTATACTGGAAGTCGGAGGTATCAACAACGGCATCTCTGAGATATTAAGTCAGGAATATGAAGTCTGGGAACTGAAGAATACTGACGAGTTAAAATCACCACCAACACTCGGTACGGGGCATCTCACCATTACAAAAATTAATGAACCCGGCCGGAAATTCGAAAATTCCTATTCAGGTTTCGATTTTATTTTTTCAATATCCGGCTTTGAAGATCTTGTGTTTGATGATAAAGGAAAAGATTTTGGAAATATTATTTTCAATCTTGAGAAGCTTACCAAGCCGGGCGGACTTTCCTTATACAGTTTTCCTGCTGCATTAATTGCTGATACTGTAAGAAACAATCTTTTGTTTTATCACTTTTACAAAAATTTTTTTTCAAGAACCAAACTTCTTACAGGTTATGTTGATCCGGGTACATTAGCTACATTACCGGATCTTTTTCAAAAGCAAAACAACATAAATGACATACCGTTTTTCGGAAAAACCGGAAAACTAAAAGATACAACCGGTAAAGTGTTTACAATTAACCTTTTTTTAAAAAAGGATTTTCCACGGCTTTCCGTAGTTTCAGGAACAAGACCTCATGATTACTTAAAGCAAAACCCGGCGTACTTTTTTCATCATCTTATAAAATGCGGAGGATCATCGCTTGGGGTA
Source organism: bacterium (assembly GCA_034439935.1). Taxonomy (GTDB): domain Bacteria; phylum Bacteroidota; class Ignavibacteria; order Tepidaquicellales; family Tepidaquicellaceae; genus JAGPCH01. The sequence continues at coordinate 41,151 of JAWXBH010000006.1, read as the reverse complement.
GTGCTAAGCAAGTGGTTCAATTTTCAGAATGATCTGTTTGACAATGTAGACGGAAAAGTCGGTTATTCAGGAGAGCTGAATGAATTTGTTAAATATAAGTTCAATCTTGAGAATGTAAGCAGCGATACCTGCATACGCGGACATTTTCAACGGGACGGATTTTACCTTCATCAAAGGTATCCTGAGATCATGGGCAGAGAAGACATAAAGATCTTTACTTTCATAAGGGATCCGCTCAAGGTTCTGATATCACTATATTATTTTGGAAAGAAAAGGGATTATGATTATCATTCGATCACATTAAAACAATATCTCAAAACAACCAAAAATTTTCTTGCCTATCTTCTTCCATGCAATGAATCAAATTACAAGGAAGTGCTTGACAGATATTTTTTTATTGGAATTGTTGACAGGATGCAGGAATCATTTGATAAGCTTGCAGCAATATTAAAAAAGAAACCAATTGAAGTACCAACCTTTAACACAACAGAAAAAGATCATCAGGTGAAAGAGCTGACACCAGAAATCATTGCCGAGGTAAAGGAGAGAAATAAACTCGATTATATGATCTACAATTATGCAGTTGAAAAATTCAACAAACTTTGAAAACCCTTAGAAAAAAATTTCATTGAAAAGAAATATTCTAGCAACAATAAAATCAACTTTAAAGAAAAAATCCAAACCTGAGTTAAAGGAAACCGATAAACCGGTTCGCAGCTTTGACAGCACTTCTATGCCGATCGGCAATCTTCTGCTGCTATTCTATCATCTTTCAAAGAGAGGAATAAAGGGAAATTATATTCTAGATGTAGGCGCACATTCCACCGACTGGATAAGACTCGCAAAGAAAGCTTTTCCGGAGTCGGTCGCATATCTTATCGAACCGCTTCTTGAAATGGAACAGCATCTGAAAAAATTCTGCGATGAATATCCGGGTTCAAAATATTTTCTAAAAGGAGCAGGAGCAAATCCCGGCAAACTTTATCTTACACTGAATGATGTGTTGGAAGGAGCTAACTTCCTTCAGTCTGAAAATAATAATCTGAAACAAAAGGACATGCAGAGAGAAGTGGAAATAATTACAATTGATTCGCTGATCAATAAAAAAGAAATGGAGATCCCGGAGATCGTAAAGCTTGATGTTCAGGGCTTTGAGCTTGAAGTATTAAAAGGAGCAACAAAGCTTTTTGGAAGAACGGAGATTTTCATACTTGAAGTTTCTTTGTTTGAATTTATGAAAGGGATGCCTGTCTTTTCAGAAGTGATCAGTTTTATGGGTGAAAGAGGATACGAAGTTTATGACTTTCCGGGATTTCTGAGAAGACCATACGACGGGTCTTTAGGACAGATAGATGTGTGCTTTGTGAAGCGTGAAAGTATGTTGAGAGAGACCAATAACTGGTACAGTACCTGAGTTTAAGATTTTAAGTGATTTACTTTGATTTACTTTGATTTACTTAAACATATCTAGACAGTAAAAATTTTTAGTTTCGATTAAGTCCGCTTTCTTTTGATAAACCAAAAGAAAGCTTGGCAAAGAAAAGTTTCCCGCTGGTGATAAATTGCCGGAAATTCAGATCAATGTCGGCAGGAATTCCAACACGAAATGGGGTGATAACTTGAAGCAGGTGCTTGACTCGGGAATTCCTGCTTGTCGGCATTGCTCTGAATTTCTTTATCGGCAATTTCTCACAGGCGGGTTCTTTTAAGAATGATAAGAATGATAAGAATGATTAACTAATTATTGATTAGTCTAAGACTTATTTAATGATAATGAAATTGTTTGGACAGCACTGTTATCTGAAGTTTTTTCTTACCTGAATTGAAGCAGCTATTCTCTCTGAGACATTAGAAACAGATCCGTAAATTATCCCCTCTTTTTTACCATTCACTTTAACAAAAATAATATCATCTACCTTACCATTTACCGGGAGGAGCGTTATGGCTTGTGAATAATTTCTGTCAGCAGTAAGACTTATCATAAAACCATCGGGCGCTGTGACTATAACAGGTGATGTAAGATTTTCGGTTATAATATTGTACCATGCGGGCGAATATTCGTTTCTAAGTTCAAGCGGACCTCCGGCAATATTTAATTCCTTCATCTGTGTAGCATCTTTATCTGCAAACAAAATCATTGAAGAATAAGGAGCGATCATTATAGGTCCGGAAACACTTTTCAGATTATTATCCAAAAAGTTGTATTCCGGATCAGGGTTTATAACGGCAGTATCATTATTCATGTTTTTAAAAATTTTCGGATTAGCAACTTCACTGCCCGAAACAAAAAATGAGTTACCGTCGATACTATTACCTGCGATCTTCTTCAGTTCATCAAGAGTATATTCTGCAATGCGGTTTGAAATTTCATATTTCAGGACTTTCTTATTGAATGGATAATAAAAATGATTATTATCAAATGAACCGGGTAAGAATCCCCTTTCGGGCGCATTGATGATAATTGCAATCTGGGAATTTTTGAGTCCGTAAAAATAATTACCGGACGTTACATTTCCGGTCATAGGCAGGTCTGTTTTATGAAAAAAGATCCCTGAATTATTATCAAAACAAATATTACCGCTTATGAGATTATTGTTGTTTGAATTATAAAGATTGATACCGGTAAGTTTACAGTTGACGATGGTATTGTTCAAAACTTTCATTGAGCTGCAGAACTCGTCCAGATATATGCCGCAGGCGTAATAATTTGATCCATAGGTAGCTTCAATATTTCCGGGCACATTGAATATGAAATTATTATTCCAGACCGAACCTTCATTTTTATTATCATAACTTTTAATTGCAGCTCCGTCATTATGAGTTTGCAGGGAATTTGAAATCACATTTTTTTCGATCACGTTTGATTTGCCAATGCAATTTATTCCGTCATGTCCTGAATAATTAAAATTGTTTTGAAAAATATGATTGTTGTCACTATATAGCACAATAAGAGCAGTATTACCGACAGCTTCCCCGGTTGTGCCATAGCCGGGTATCATTCCCGTATTCCGGAAAATGTTATTTGAAATTACAGAGTTGTTAGTTTTCAAGAGATAAACTGCTTTTCCGTTGATCGAATAAAAGCGGCAGTTGTTCACAGATAAATTTTTTGTTTTATTCACAAAAGTAATACCTGTCATCATTTGATTTTTGAATGTACAATTTTCGATCTTTACATTTTTATTGACACCCTGAAAGAATATTCCATCAACGGTTTGTCCTTTGATCTCAAGATCACGGATCATAACATTTGAAATTTGTGAAAAGCAATAGAAGCCATAAGCATAGACACTGCCTTCGATAAAAACATTTTCAGGATTAATATTTTCAGGAGGAAAAAAATACAAAGTCCCTTTTGCCGCCCCTTCATTTTTATAGTACCATTCCCTTTGGTTATCAAGTTCACTGAACAGATTATCAAAGTAATAGCCCCATCCGGTCTGAGCAGGATAATAAGTTTCTTTTTCGAGTATGATCTTATGATTGGAATAAGATTTTACGGGTGAATGTTCGTAAGCCCAGTTAATAGTTCTTAACCTAACATTTGCGCCGTTAAAGTATCCGTTAGGATTTTTTAGTTTATCATCTTTAAATCCGGATTTAGGATTTGATAACGTTCCGGTAATAGTAAGAAAGCCGGTATTCGGATAACGCGCTAATGTCATCTGCTGTCCGCCTACGAAAATATTTTTAACAATTGTGTCAACAGGTGCAGAATAGATTTTACCTTTATATGCTTTCCATTTTGTCAGAGGCATAGCACCGCTGATCACAGGATCGTTTCCTTCTCCGTAAGCTCCGAAGATTAGCGGACTGTTTTCATTGCCACCCTTGAGAATATTTATCTGCCCGACAAAGTAGCTTCCTCTTTCGAAAAGGATCACATCACCCGGCTTAACAGCCTTTAGAAGCAAATTTAAATTTGTTATTGACCTTTTGGGAGAGAAAATTGACAGCCCGTTATTTGCATCCCTTCCATAATTAGAAAAATAATAAGTTTCACAGAGTGAAATGTTTGACAATAGCGATAAGAACATTAAGAGAAGAAGATTTTTTAATATTGGCATAGGGATTATACTCAGAGCTTTAGCTTTAGCTGCTGTAAATAAGTTGAACTTAGTTGAACTGATTGCCGTCTAAAAAAGGAAAAAACTTGCCACGAATTTCACGAATGATCACGAATTAAAAATAGTTGTCACTAATTTTAAAAACAGAATTAACATAAATTTATTTGGACAGCATAAGTGATTGAATTTAAAATTATTTAAATTTTTCAAAAACATTTTGGACGGATGTGAGTTGAACTAAGTTATGAATACTGTTTTTATGTTTAATCTAATTTACATATTGATTATTATTATTAACAGATAGAATAAATATCCAGAAATATTCCGGAGAAAGTCACAATAAATGAGCAAGAAAGTTGCTGTCATGCAGCCATATTTCTTTCCTTACATAGGTTATTTTCAGTTGATGAATTGCGTTGATACGTTTGTTGTTTTTGATGATGTGAGTTTTATAAAAAAGGGCTGGATAAACCGGAACCGTATATTAATTAATTCAGAACCTGTTTTATTCACCGTACCGCTAAGGAATTCCAGCCAGAATAAATTAATAAAAGATACAGAAATTTCTTATTCTCATGACTGGGCGGCTAAATTTCTTGAATCCGTAACAAGATCATACTCCGGCGCACCTTATTTTAAAATCACATTTGAAATGCTTTCACAAATTGTTTTAACCAAGCCTGAACTGATCACGGAATTAATTTTAAAAAGCTTTTTTGAGATAGCAAATTATCTTGATATCAATACGAAGATGATCAGATCATCTTCAGTATATTCAAATACAAATCTGAAAGCTGAAGAAAGAATAATTAATATTTGCTTAAGAGAAAAAGCGGATGTCTATGTAAATGCATCAGGCGGAAAAGATATCTATTCGGGAGAGAATTTTGATAAGTCAGGTTTGAAATTAAATTTTTTGAGGACAAAGGAGATCTTTTATCCTCAGTTCAAAAATGAATTTTACGGCTCTTTGTCCATGATAGATGTGCTTATGTTCAATTCAAAAGAAAAGATCAGAAATTTTTTGAATGAATACGAACTTGATAATGCATAAGTGTATTGAGCTTGAATGCCGGGATGAATGGATAGCAGCTCTTGAAGGAGTCAGGCATTCATTTGCGCACACATGGGAAAACAATTATGCAATGAGCCTGACAACGGGTTACAGGACATATTTGTATTCGTTTGAAAATAAAGGGGTGAAAATAATTTGTCCCATTGCCGAACGAGAATATAACGGCTACATCGATATAGTTACACCATACGGTTTTTCAGGATTCACCGGTAATGATTCCAACAGCGAATTTCAGAAACACTGGAGTGAATTCGTAAAAGAGAAAAAATATATTTGTGGTTACATAACAATGAACCCGTATCTTCAGGATGATAGTTATTACAGGAATGAGGACGCGTTCAGAAGTACTGATCTGTATTTTATTGATCTAAGACATAGTCTCACCGAAATGTTTGAGAATCTTGATGCAAACAGAAAAAAGCAGATACGGGATTTCAGAAAAGCCGAATCGAATTTTATTTATGATAAAGAAATACTTACTGATTTTTTTTTGAATAATTACGAAAGTTTTCTTAAAAGGATCAATGCGTCATCAGCGAATTATTTTAACAGGGAGACACTTGAAGCGATCTGCAGGAGTGAAAATGTTTTCATGGTTGGAACCGGAAGAGATATTGATATTGAAGCTGTTTATATTTTTGGATATACACCTTATGCGGGCGATTGCCTGTTCAACGTAGCTATACTCGAAGGAAGAGAATTTGCTCCATTGCTTTTATGGGGCGGATTGAAATTTTTAAAGAAGAAAAGAATTCCGGTAGTGAATCTTGGCGGAGGTCTCAGAGAGGATGACAGTGTCGCATTATCAAAGCAAAGATTCGGAGCATATAAACTTCCGTTTGTCAATTTAAAGCAGGTGTATGATGAAAGTATTTATAAAAAATTATGTAATGAAAACAACTCGGACGCCAATGACCTTAGCGGATATTTTCCTGCTTACAGAAAACCAAAGCTATAAAATTTAATGTTTCCAAATGTATAAAAAGTCTGCAAAATTTTATGACGCTTTATATCATTTTATCGATTATAAAACGTCGTCTGTGAAGCTCCGTGAAATAATTAATACATACAATCCGGATGCAAAGACTCTGCTGGATACTGCTTGCGGAACGGGGAAGCACATCGGGCATTTGAAAGATCATTTTAATACCGAAGGGCTCGACATTAACAGTGAGCTGTTAGAAATTGCCAAAAGCCGGAATCCCGGAAATATTTTTCACGAATGTGATATGACTGACTTTGAGCTGAATAAAAAGTATGATGTCATCACGTGTCTGTTCAGCTCCATTGCTTATGTTAAAACACCCGCAAATCTTTACAAAGCAGTTTCATCAATGGAGAAGCATTTGAGCAAAGGCGGGCTGCTTATTATTGAGCCGTGGTTTAGTAGGGAAAATTTCTGGATCAATAATGTAACGGCAAATCATTACGATGAAAAGGATTTCAAGATCACGTGGATGTACACAAGCAAGAGAAAGGACTTATTATCGATACTTGACATTCACTACCTTGTAGGAACACCGGAAGAGGTTTCTCATTTTACAGAAAAGCATGAAATAGGTTTATTCGATGAAACGGAATACCGGGGCGCAATGGAAAAGACAGGGCTGAAGGTGTTGTATGACGATAAGGGACTTTTCGGCAGAGGTATGTTTATAGGAATTAAAAATTGAGACATTTTAAATTATTTTGAATAAATGAAAGTCAGCGTCTGGATGACGGCATACAATCACGATAAATATCTTGCTCAATGTCTTGACAGCGTGCTTGATCAAAAAACTGATTTTGATTTTGAAATAATTTTAGGGGAAGACTGTTCTACTGACCGGACACGGGAGATCGCCATCGATTATAAAAACAGATTTCCTGAAAAGATAAAACTTTTTCTGCCTGAACAAAATCTCGGCATGATGGAAATGGACATGGCAACGTGGAAGCTCTGCAAGGGTGAATACATTGCATTGCTTAACGGTGATGATTACTGGACTGACGAAAATAAACTTCAGACACAGTCTGATTTTCTTGACGCGAATACTGATGCAGTGATGTGCTTTCATCAGGCAAGAGTCGAGAACGAGACAGACGGCAGTTCATTTGAAACAGTATATCTTGAGCCGGGTGATACCATGCCTGTCGAATCACTGTTGCGGGGTTACAATCCGGTGATGACGCCGACTGTAATGATAAGAAACATTCTTGAACCGCCTGATTGGTATGCAGAGATGCCTTACGGAGATATGACATTATATTTTTTGCTTGCAGAGAAAGGGAAGATAAAATACATTGATAAGCTGATGAGTGTTTACAGAATTCATTCAAACGGGCAATGGCAGGGTGATTCAGTGAAGAACAATCTTCTTAAGGATTTAAAATTTTATAATGTGCTGAATGAAAAAATGAATTTTAAATTTGACCACTTAATTAAAAAAATATATGCTCAAAGATATTTTGATCTGACAATTATAAGCATCAATCAAAAAGAAATAGAGAATGCAAAAAATTATTACGAAGAGTTATCAGGAAGCGACAGAGAATTCATTGCAGCGCATGAAAATGAAATTGCAGATCTGCATAAAATAATTTATGAAGAAGCAGACGTGAATAAATTTCAGGAGCTTCTTGGAAGAGATGTAAAATGGAAAGTGAATTAAAATAAACTTTGGATCCGAAAATTAAAATAAATAATATCCCGTCTGTAAAAGCAGGAATCAAAAGACCGCGATGGTCTGTAATGATCCCTACGTTCAATCCGGAAAAAGAGCTTCTGCTGGAAGCGATTAACAGCGTCATATCACAATATTCTGATTTTGAAAACATGCAGATCGAGATCGTGGATGACTGCTCGACTGACATTGATGTAAAAAAAATAATTGAAGAGATCGCAAATCCCAATCTATCCTTTTATAAGCAGCCTGTAAATCTCGGACATTCAAAAAATTATACATCGTGCATAAATAGAGCCAAGGGTGAATTGATCCATTTCCTTCATCAGGATGATAAGGTCCTTCCAGGATTTTATAAGAAATTTGAACAGATGTTTGATGAATATAAAGATATCGGAGCCGCGTATTGCAGGCAGGCATATATTGATGATGACGGAAAGCTGATAGCGAATTCCTATCTTGACCGTGAATCGACAGGGATCCTTGACGATGCGCTGACACTGCTTGCAGAAAGACAGAGGATACAGCATTGCTCGATAGTGGTGAAAAGATCAGTGTATGAGACACTTGGAGGATTTCTTGAGAGAAATATCGGGTGCGAAGACTGGGAGATGTGGGTAAGGATCGCGGCAAAATATCCTGTCGCGTATGAACCGGAGGCTCTGGCTGAGTACAGAATTCATAGATACTCAATGTCTTCAAAGAACATGCGCACAGGAAAGGACATGAGAGACCTTAAGGAAGCTGTTGATATATTTATTGAATATCTTCCTGAAGACAAAAGAAATGAAGTAAAGCTTAAAGCCCTTAATCATTATGCAGATTATTCATTTGGAAATGCGGCAAAGTTTCATGCGGAATTTAAAGATGATGAAGCAGCGGCGGCTCAATTAAATGAATCCGTGAAACTGGATTCGGAATATGTTTACAAGCATGTTGATTTTCTTAAGGAAATAAAAGCGCCTGTTGAAAGCACCGGTGTATCGGTAATAATTAATACAGAAAATAATGAGGACATAATTGAAAGAACCTTAAGGCATCTTATAATTCAGCGTGTTCCTGACTATATTCCATGGGAAACAATTTTAATCGACAATGGATCCAACGATAACACAATTGCTGTAGCTGAGGCGACCTGGAAAAAATATAATGGTAAGACTTCTTTCAGAATAATTTCGATCGATCACACTTCGTTAATGAATGCAAGGAACAAAGCCATCGACGAGACCTCGCATAATTTTATACTCTTCTGTGAGCCCGGAAATTTCTTTGACAAGTATTATGTGAAGATGGCTTCGGTAAATCTTTTACGCGACCGGCATCTCGGAGCGATCGGTGGATACAGCGAGCCATATCTTAAACGGAAGGCGCCGAAATGGTTCTATGACTGGAGTAAACAATGTTACAGGATAGGAGAACAGTTTGATTATACCAACCGTGTCACTTGGACGAGGGGATATGTCTGGAACTCCGGAATGGCGATCCGAAAAGAAGCATGGAAAGATATCTATGAAAAAAATTTCAGATCGGCTTATGATTCGGATGAGAACCGTATTGCTGAGTTTGGGATCGATAAGGAGTTTGGCTATGCGTTAAGACTGAGCGGTTGGCATCTCTGGTACAGCGGAGATCTCCGGATGAAGCAATACATAAGTGACAGTGAACTTGAATGGAAACATTTGCGGAATATCTGGAAACAGTTCGGAGTGAATTCGGCAAGACTCAAACCTTACCTGCAGAATCACAAAGTTGAAGTAAGTGATTATAATAAATTGTATAAAAAAAGCGGGAGACTTCATTCAATAAATAAAACTTTCCGTAGTTTAAAGAAATATAAAGACTGGAAGAAACAAGCTTATGCTTCGACGCTTGAAAATGATTATGATATACTCAAAATAGAATTCTACTTTGGAAAGTTGAAAGAGCAGCTTAGTGAGATTAGATCTTACAATCTGAAATTGAAATTTTTAAAAAGGATCGCGCGCAAGAAAGATCTGAAGTTTTTGAAGTATATAATTACAAAACCTTACTTCCGTTTTCCGCAGTATCGAAATTCAAAAGACAGACGCGGAATATCGGTTGTTCTTAATTACAATAACTCTTCCTATCTTCAACTCATAAATTCCGTTGAAAAAATTTCCACGCAGAAACTTCCTGATGGTTTCAAATGGGAAGTGATACTGATGACAAATTTTCTCAGGGACGAAATAAGAAATAAAATTTACGATCTGTGGAAGATATCTGATTGCAGTGCATCCCTGAAGATCTCGGAACAGCCAACCCTGCATTCTGACGCAATGAAAATTTCAGCTTTAAACAGAAGCAGGTATGAATATCTCATCTTCATCAATGAGTTTGATCTGTTAAACGATGATTACGTCCGTATGGCTTTCAAGCTGATGAACAAGAACTCCGATGCAGGATTGATCGGCGGTCAGACTGTAATGGTAAGCGGTGTAAAGCCGCCGTCATGGTTTAAAAATTATCAGAAGTCTTTTGGAATTGGAAAGCCGGTAAACACAGATGAAGGATCAGCTAACGGAAATTTACATTTATGGAAGAGTGGATTGGTTGCAAGAAAGAAGGCATTGAAGAATGTGTATGAAGCTTTTAATAAATATAGTGAGGTAAAAAATAATTTCAACGGATATGAACTGCCGCATGAATCACAACTTTCGTCGAAAATTATTTTATCCGGGAAGAAAATTATTTATGATGAGCGTTTAAAGCTTGGTCGTTTTATACCTGCAAATAAATTTAACTGGGAGTATTTAAGAAAATTATATTTTAATAAAGGTACAGAAGAAGTTCATGAGTCAGCTTATTCACAATTGCTGAATGAAAGAACGCCTGATTCAGGAGGTAACTCGTGGCTGCTTGAGGCTAACAAGACCTTACTTGAACTTAAGAAATATCCTTTAAAGAAGATCTTCTCGAAAGTGAATGAATACAAAGGCGACAGTGAAATACTTGAAGTTGAAAAGCTACAGGGTAAGTTTAAGGAAATACTAAAGAGCAAAAATAAAATTTATGAAGAAGTAAATTTTATTAAAAAGAATTTTCCGGTTAACGGCAGCGGTGGTCTTTTAAAGTTAAGTAACGGCAAACATGAGCCGGACGAAAAGATAAAAGGTGTATCAATAGTGATCTGCTGTTATAACAGTTCGAAGGTCCTTCCTGCAACACTCAGGAAGATCATTTCACAAAAAGTTTCACCCGGTATTCCCTGGGAATTGATTATCGTTGACAATGCCTCGACGGATAACACATCACACACGGCTGCATTAGTGTGGAAAGATCATAATTGTCAGGCATCATTCAAGATCGTCAGTGAAGCAGAGCCGGGTCTGAGCGCCGCGCGTTTAAAGGGATTTCATACAGCAAAGTTTGAATACATTGTGCTGTGTGATGATGATAATCTTCTTGAAAATGATTTTGTGGAAAATGTTTATGACAAAATGAGCAGTGATGATAAGATCGGGGTTTTGGGCGGTCAGAGCAAAGGTGAATTTGAAAAGCTTCCGATGGAATGGTTTGATGACTGGAGGGGAAGCTTTGCAATAGGAAAGCAGAGTGACAAGGCGGGAGATATTACTTTGTCAAAGGGATTTGTATGGGGAGCAGGAATGGTAGTTCGTAAGGAAGCCTGGGGAAAAATTCTCTCCAATGGGTTCAGATCATTATTGACTGATAGGAAAGGAAATGTTTTGTCTGCAGGCGGCGATACGGAATTATGTTTTGCATTAAGAAAGGACGGCTGGAAAATATACTATGATCCGAAACTGAAGTTTAAACATTATATTACCGCAGAAAGGCTTGAATGGAATTACCTGAGAAAGTTGTTCAGGGGATTTGGTCAGGCATCACACGGTCTTGATCTTTACAGACGAGATTTCAAAAGGAAAACTTCCGGAGGAAAGGACAAATACAGAGCACGCACGCTTCGTGAAGAAATACATAAGACAATTTCAATATTAAATAAAAAAAAATATTTAGAATTATACAAAAAAAATAAATCCGAAGGCAATCCTGATATTCCAATGATAGAGTATTGTCTTGGAAGACTTGAATCACTGGTAAAATCGCCGGGCACTTATAATCGCGGTGTCAGGGCGCTGAAGAGAGCTGCAAGCAAGAGTGACCTTGAAAATTTAAGATTGTTATTCGGAAATCTAAAGAAATATCCACGCTACCATTTCCGGAAAAAATTGAACGGTGTCTCCATTGTGATCTGCACTTTCAACGGTGAAGAACGTTTGCCTGAAACAATTAAGTTTGCGGCATTGCAAAAAGTACATCCTGACATTCTCTGGGAAGTAATTCTTGTTGATAATGCTTCAACAGATAACACAAAGCAGGCGGTGATAGATGAATGGAAAAAACATAAGACATCGGCGAAGTTGCACATTACGGATGAGTTCACACAAGGTCTGAGCGCCGCGCGTCAGAAGGGATTTGAAGTTTCAAAGTATGAGTATATCGTGTTGTGTGATGATGATAATTTGCTTGATGAAAATTTTGTTCAGACGACTTATGATGTGATGAGTTCAAATGATAAGATAGGGGTACTTGGCGGACCTAACGAGGCACGTTGTGAAGTGGATCCGCCGGTGTGGTTCAAATGGTTTCAACAGGGATACGCGGCGGGAGTGCAGGCAGATCTTGTTACCGGAAAGATCTCCGAAGGCAACATTACCTGGAGACGGGGTTTTGTCTGGGGAGCAGGAATGATCATCAGAAGAAAAGCGCTCACAGAATTATATTCAAAGGGATTCACTTCACTGATGTCTGACAGAAAAGGTTATCAGCTTTCTTCGGGCGGTGATTCCGAACTATGCTTTGCGCTTGTACTTTCAGGATGGGAAGTCTGGTATGATACCCGTCTGAAGCTTCTGCACTGCATGCCCGCAGGAAGGATCGAGTGGCATTATCTGATAAGATTATTCCAAGCATTCGGAATTACTTCAGTAGGGCTCGATCTGTATGAGAAGTCGATAAAACTTGGAAGAGTAGATGTTAACAGCGAAGAATTAAAAAAGCAGAACTGGAAGTATGAATACAAGAAAACATTAAAGGATGTCCGCAAGTACGGGATTAAGAAAATACTTGCATTGAGATTATCGCAGGACAACAACACTCAGATACCGATGCTTGAATATTATTTGGCACGACTAATAGAGTTAAGAAGGGTTCGTTATGAATATGACGATAATTTTGAACAGCTTCAGAAAGCAGCCTGGAAAAAAAATTATTCAGAACTCAGAACCAGTCATAGAAATTTTATTGAAAACGATATTGACTTCAGGTACGGATGGCCATGGATCGATAAGCCGGTAGAAAGCAATAATACGGATGTTCCGAAGATCAGTATTTTATCACCTTCATTTAATTCTCAGAACACAATTGAAAAAGCGATACTGAGTGTGCTTAATCAGGGTTATACGAATTTTGAGCATATCATTTGTGACGGAGGATCAAAAGACGGCACAGTTGAAATAATAAAAAAGTATCCTCACATAAAATGGGTTTCTGAAAAAGATAACGGTCAGTGCGATGCAATGAATAAAGCGTTTGCAATGTCGACGGGAGAAGTGATCTCTTATCTTAATGTTGATGATTATTACCAGCGCGGGGCATTTAATAAGATCGCGGATGCATTCCGAAAAAATCCCGATGCGGAGATGGTTGTTGGTAATTTATATTTTGAGGAGGAAGGGTATACTTTTTTAAGGAAGCCCGAGACTGACTACAGAAAGATAATGCTGCCATTCAGATACCTCTTCCCTATTAATCCTGTAAGTTATTTTTATAAGAGAACCGTTCAGGAGCAGGCAGGTCCATTCCCTCTCGACAATCACTATACGATGGACTATTGGTTTTTGCTAAAGGCATATCAGAAGCATAAGATCGCAAAGATAGAAGATTATCTTGGAACGTTCGTAATGAACGGATTCAATAAGACTTCAGGAGCTGATAACAGGAAGAACACACATTACAGGGTTCTTGAGCATTGCTGGAAGTATGACAAAAAGAATCTGCCGTATTATCTTTACAACTATTATAAATTCTTCTATTACGACAGGCAGCCGTACAATTTAAAAAGAATTTACAACAATTTAAAAAAGAATACCCGCAGAATAGTTTCTATATTAACGTTAAAGAAGAACCGCTATTATTCAAACCGGCTTTATGAATCAGCGCGCTCTCATTATTATCTGAAGAGCAGATTGAAAGCCAATGCACATCTTGCGGCTTCATTTTTAATTTATCCGAAAGCGCTTTTCAACAAATCGAGACAAAGTTTGTTCGCATATTCATTACTCGGTCAGAAGTACAGTGAGAAGTCAAAGGCAGCATATTTCTTTTTGACGACACCACCCGGATTGCCGCTTGCAAATAAATTACACTACTACGGAAATGAATTTAAGAAGAAAAGTAAGCCGTTAAAGGGAAATTCGTTGCTAATGCTGACTTATTTAATTTCCCCGAAATTTATTTTCAAGAAAAAAAAAGCTTACAAAGAGAAAGGCACATTCTCATTAAGAAAAAGCTTGTCTTCTATAAATCCACTGAGTATCTCCAAGAATGTTTATAATTACTTTAAGTATCGAGAATACAAATTTACATCGAGAAGATATTTCTTTAAGGCAAAACAGAAGAGCTACTACAAAAAGAATTTGCAGGCGTTATATTACCTGACTGCTTCAGTATTAGTGCATCCGGTTTCAGCAGGGAAAAAATCAAGAGCAACACTTTTATTTAACACGGCACTGGGAAATACTGTACTGGAGAAATTAAAATTCAGTTATCATTTATATAGGGACAATCCTGAATACAGCTTCCCTCATAAACTTAATTATTATGGAAACTCGTTAAGGAAGACCAGGCAATCTTTTAAAGGCAACGCGATCTTATTTTTCACATACATAATTGCACCGAAGTATATTACCAAGAGAGAAAAGATAGTAAAGTCCAAGATAATTTTTGTCAGTCAGTACAAACTTCCTAAAAAGAAATTCTCACTTAATCCAAAATATCGCGTGAAACAGGCGATATGGAAAGTGCGGTCTTACAGGAATTCGAGACAGCCATTAAGAAAGATCGTCAAGAATACTTATCTTATGTCCGGCTATAAGATAAAATCAGTTTATCATTATTTCAGGTACAGAAAGTTTAAAGCAAATTCAAAAGAGCTATACGGAAAAGCTCAGGAAAATTTCAGAAATAACCGGAGAGCCACCACCGTTGCATTAGTTGTCCGCTCATACATTTTGTATCCACCTTCTATATTAAGCCGCAATAAAATGAGCTTGATCGTTAATTCAGTAAAAGGTAAATCAGGAAAAAGTAAACCTGAGGGCGGGTAATGAAAAAAGGTATTTCAATAGTGATTTGCTGTTATAACAGTTCGAGACTGATCGGAGACTGCTTACTTTATATTTGCAGAAGCAGGGTTCCGGATAATCTGAAATGGGAAGTGATTGTTGTAGATAATAATTCAAATGATGACACTTCAGCAAAAGCGGAAAAAATATTATCCGGATACGGCAGTACGGTTTCTTATAACATTTTATCTCAGCCGGAGCCGGGTTTATCTTCAGCGAGAAGGACCGGCTTTGAAAATGCGGAATATGAATATGTTATTTTTTGTGATGATGACAACAGGTTAAATGAAAATTATCTTGAGCTTGCATTTAATATAATGGAGGGTAATAAAAAGATAGGAGCGATGGGAGGTGACAGCATTGCTATTACAGACGGAAGTTTTCCTGAATGGTTTAAAGAATATCAAAGAAATTATTCAGTCGGCAAACAGTCTGAAAAGCCGGGAGACATAACATGGGAAAACAGCGGACTATGGGGCGCCGGAATGGTATTACGAAGGGAAGCTCTTGCAGATTTATTTTCCCAGGGATACAAATCATTATTATCCGACAGAAAAGGAAATCAATTATCATCCGGAGGTGACATTGAGATGTGCTATGCTCTGCGTCTGGCAGGATGGAAGATCTGGTATGAACCCGGACTGAAGCTTGATCATTATATAATTAAAGAAAAGCTGAACTGGAGTTATTTGCGGAGACTCAGCCGTGGATTTGGTGCGCAGAAAGTTGATTTTGATGCTTACCTCAAAGCATTTGAACCAAAGCCAAAAACATTCAATCAGAATCTTGAGCAAAGGTGGATCTACCAATCAATAAGGCAATTAAAAAAAATAAGAAGGTACGGCATAAGAAAGCTTATGGAATTTAACAGGTCAGGTGAAGGCGATTCGGAAATTTTACGAATCGAAAAAGCGATCGGAAGACTCAGGGAATTGCTTAAGATCAGAGGGCTGTACAGTGACAGGATAAATTCAGTAAAGAATGCATCGTGGAGAAAAATTTTCTCAACTGAAAATACTTAACGACTTATGAAGTGATGTCAGTAAAAATTTCCGTCATAACGACAGTATTGAACTGTGAAAATTACATTTCAAAATCCATTCAGAGCATAATTGAGCAGACGAACGGAGATTTTGAATACATAATTGTAAATGACGGTTCAACAGACAGCACCGGAGAGATCATATACAAATTCGCCGGGACTGACAAGAGGCTTATCGTAATCGATAACAAAAAAAATGAAGGAAGAGTA
The DNA here is from genome assembly GCA_034439935.1 of bacterium. Lineage (GTDB taxonomy): Bacteria > Bacteroidota > Ignavibacteria > Tepidaquicellales > Tepidaquicellaceae > JAGPCH01. The sequence goes on along the minus strand of JAWXBH010000006.1, from coordinate 24,709 downwards.
AAGTCACTCAATACAGCACTTTCGAAAGCCAAAGGAAAATACATCGCGGTGCATGATGCCGATGACATTTCACTTCCGGAGAGACTGGAAAAGCAATCGGAATTCCTTGAAAAAAATCAGGAATATGTTTTAACCGGCTCACACATCAAGGTCATTGATGAGAATGAGAAAGTAATTTACTCTCCACTGCGTCCTGTAACAAATGAGGAAACGAAGTTCAGCTTACTTTTCAGATGCACTTTTGCAAACCCGAGCATAATGTACCGGCGGGAAACCATTGAAAAGAATAAGATCAGATATGAAGAAGATTTCATTCATGCGGAGGATTTCCGTATCATCTCACTCATAGCCCGTCATGGAAAACTTTACAACCTCAGGGACAAGCTTGTACTGTACCGAAAGCACCCGAGCAACAACAGCGTGGTCAATTTTGAAACACTGAATGATGTCAGCTCAAGAATAGTAATAGACAACGTTGCTAATATTGGAATTGATGTCAGCTATGATGAGGCGTCAAGAATCAGGAGACTGATGTCATCAAAAGGGATGGACAGCAGCTTTATCTATAAAGATGTTGAACTGATCTTTAGAATTGTAAAAAAGTTTAACAAAAAAAAGGATGTTAAAGGAAATACCGAAATTACAAAAACATTAAAGAGAATGTTAAACTGGCTTGGAAAAAAAAATACGATCACCAATCCTAAATATTCAGCTTTGTATGTTTCAATATTGACTTATAAATTAAAACAAAGTATTTTTACTAAAAACAGATACAATCCACACAACCTAAACCTTCCAACTTTATAGAAAAATTTTACTTTTTGTTAAAAGGTATATTTTCGATCTAAGCTTCTCGCATCTGATTTAACATTTCTTAGCTAGGATATATTTGTTAGTTTCAATTTATACTCTATAAAGCCGAATTCCAGATTTTTCAGTAAATTCCCAGGTTTTTTGTGATTTTAAATTAAATAATAACCACTCAAACTTTATTAACATGGACGTTGATAAAAAGAAAAATAAATTAGTTTCAGTCATCATTCCTTATTATAACAGGATAGATCTTCTCCGGAAGTCTATTCAATCCGTAATTGATCAGACATACAAGCCCATAGAGCTTATACTTGTTGATGATCGTTCTTATGATGCCTTCGACAAAACTTTTATTAATGAATTTACAACTCCGGATTTTCGCATTAAAGTTGTTACAAATCCTAAAAATGTAGGTCCCGGATTATCGAGAGAGGCAGGGAGGTTAATTGCCAAAGGTGATTATTTTGCATATTTGGATTCGGATGATTTCTGGCATCAAAGTTTTTTGGAAGATCTGATCAACTGTCTGGAAGATAATCCTGAAGTAGGGATGGCATACAGCAAGACAATGCTTATCAGAACGACCGGAAATTTCCTGAGAAATAAGAATGACAAAACATTTGAAACGATAGTACCAATTGTATTCGATGTTAACGGGAGACCATGGGCTACCGGCGCGTGCGTTTGGAAAAGGGAAATCGTAAATAAGATAGGACCATGGTCAAATGCAAGAATATGGGAAGATTATGAGTATGATGTCAGGGCTGCGATAATAAATAACAAGATCATTCACATTCCGAAGGTTTTGTTTTATGTTAATATGGATTCAAAGGAAAAAATTTCCCTTGTAAAAAATACACGGGAGATGATAGTAGACAAGTCAAACTCGATCTTAAAAATCGCCAAGAGACTAAGGAAATCAAGATATTTTTTTGACAAAGATATTAAGAAAAGAATCATTTACTACCTGCTTACCTCATGCGCTACGTTATCAGATTATAAGACCGGAAAGAATATGATAAGAAATCTATTTTATGAATATAATTACTGGAAGGACAACCATCTTGGATTTGTCGGATTATTTACTTCAGTGTCACCTTTTAAACTGAATTCAAAAATATTCAGAAAAATACGGCAGTTTTTCTAATTTTAATTTTAAATTTTATTAATCTTTTATGCATTCCTGACGTTACTGATTATATCTGATTCTAAAAACCGCCTTTTAATTTTATAATAAAAATATATCACAATGATTACCAAGAAGTCCCTACTATTTATAATTATTTTTATTTGTACAGCTAGTTTTGGTTTTACACAAAATTACAACTGGATCACTCCTAACAAGACATATCTGAAAATGTACCTTTCTGAAGACGGTATGTACAGGATCAAAAAATCTGATTTTAACAACGCCGGAATAAACACAACCGGACTGGATCCCAGAACAGTGAAAGTTCTCTATAAAGGTTCTCAGTTACCTATTTATTTTAACGGAGAACAGGACGGCATCTTTAACGATAATGATTACTTTGATTTTTACGGAATGAAAAATCGCGGTGGTCTTACTAACACCTATGATGAACACAACAATGTAGTCTATACAACCAATGAGTATTTCAATTTGTATTCTGATACAAGTGTGTACTGGGTGGACTGGGGCGGTGCTAACGGTCTGAGATATTCTACAAACAGCTTCTCATCTCCCGTTGCATATCCAAATGATTATTTTTATGATACCTTACATTTTGAGAAAGATAAGATCTATTCGCAAGGCGAGCATATTTCAGACTCAGATTACAGATATCTTACTGATCAAAAATTCCGCGGTGAAACCTGGTACTGGACCTTGCTCAATAACACTCAAAGCTTAACAGATACATTTTCTGTTCGTGAACTCTCTAATACAACATCGGTTTCTACTGTAAGGGTTTTTGCTTATCCACTAAACAGGGACACACAAAACTTTAATAGTGAGCATAACTTAGAATTTAAGATTAACGGCAATATTGTACAAACCTTTTTATCAAATGATTTCCGGAAAATTGATACCACCATTTCATTCCCGACTTCACTCTTATCAGGTTCATCAGTTAATAATGTTACGCTCACCTATTCGACTCCAGTCAGTGGATTTGCAGGTGCAATGTATATTGATATGTTTGAAATTAACTACCCAAAACTTTTCAAGTTAAGGAACAATAAGTTGCAGCTTAGCCTGAGCCAGGCAGATACAACTTCCAGACAGTTCAAATTATCGGGATATAATCCACTCAATACAATTAATGTTTATGATATAAGAAATAATCTCCGGATCACTAATCTTACATTCGCCTCTGATACGGTAAAATTCACTGCAAAGAGCAATTCAAAGCTTGAGATAGTAAATGACTCAATACGAATGAAGCCTTTTCGCATTAAGCAGAGACAGGTTTCTCCACTGGCTTCGGCATCCAACGGAGTAGATTACCTCGTAATTTATCATTCGATTCTTGAATCTCAGGCAGAGCAGCTCAGAGCTTACAGGCAGGCACATGACGGATTCAGATCAGTTAAGGTTGAGATCGAGGAGATATATGATATTTTTAATTTTGGAAATGAAGATCCGGTTGGAGTAAAGAATTTTACCAAATATGTTCATGACAACTGGCAGATTCCTAAGATAAAATATATTTGTTTATTTGGAAGAGGCTCGCTTGACCCAAAGAAAAATTCCACAGCTTCAACGTACTCAAATAATTATATCCCGGTTTTTGGAAATCCGAACACTGACGGTTACTTTGCTAATACCAATGTCGGAACATTTTTTTTCTATGATCAGATTGCAATAGGACGATTACCGGCATACTATCCTGCCGAAGCGCAGGCAATGGTAAATAAAATCATTACTTACGAAAATGAAAAAGCAGCCCGATGGTGGAAAGGTTTTACTTTCATTACAGGAGGAGCACAGCGTTCGGAACAATTATTTTATCAGCAGACTTCTAATTTTGAGAACAATGTTTATGTGACACCAAATTCTATCGCAGGGGAGAGTTATAAAGTTTATAGAAATGATTCACTCGGTGCAGTTTCATTTAATTATGCAGACTCGATAAAAAATACTATTAACCGGGGAACATTATACGTCAATTTTCGCGGACACGCAGGCAGCCATGACTGGGAAGTCGGGCTACAGGATCCAAATACTTTATCAAATGGGAACAAGCTACCTATTGTTCTGAGCCTTACATGCTATACCGGTGAGAGTGCCAAAGGAGAATTTAGAGGATTTGGTGAAAAATTCATGTACCTCGAGAACAAAGGTGCAATCGGATTTGTAGGAACTACGGGCTGGAGTTTTGCAAGCCAGGGGAATGAATTCGGCATATACATTATTCAGGCACTTAAATCCGATACACTCCGAAGAATGGGTGATCTTACAAAGTCAGCCGGAAAACAAATGTCGAGTGATTCTCTCAATTTTACTATCAGACACACAATCAATTGTTATAATCTGATGGGTGACCCGGCTGTGACCTTAAAGCTTCCGGAGATACCTGAATTTGAGATTAAAGAAACCGATTATAAATTTTCCGAAGAATCTGTTCAGTTAAATGATCCGGTCAATTTAAAAATTTACCCGAAGAATTACGGCTTGTACGCTGACTCATGCAAGATCAGGTTTCAGCTTAAAAGATATAATCAGGATTATTTAGTACGTGATACCGTTTATAAATCATTCAGATTCCTGGATTCGCTTGCTTACAATTTCAACATAGATTCGCCCGGTGTTTATACAATGACAGTAAAGCTTGATCAGGACAATTGGTATCCTCTTGAAGATAAGACCAATAATACAATTACATTTCCCGTCAGCTTAAAACAAAATTCATTTACACCAATTGAGCCCGTAGATAATTCGGTTGTATTTAAAGATACAGTTGAATTCAATTCATTAAATCCTTTTGTGAAGTTCGTTGATAAATCTGTCAAAGTAATTTTGCAACTGGATTCAAGTAATAAATTTAATTCTCCTGTTTCACAGACATTTGTAAACAGCAACGTGATAGGAACCGTGACTAAGTTCAAAACACGATTACCGGTTCTTAATAACAACACACTGTTTTACTGGAGAACAAATTCCATATTGAACGGAGATTCTTCCGGCTGGTCAAAAGTGCAGAGATTCATTTACAATAACGGTTCTGCAATTCGTGATGACGGAGGAAAAGACAGATACATTAATTCTGTAACTCCGGTTGTTTTATCCAAAGCCAGCTCAAATCAATATTCAGAAGCAGATTACAATAATACTTACTACAGCGACGATGGAATAAAGCTTTCACAATACACTTCAACTTTATTTGTCCGCTCATACGGAAGCAATGGAGACGAAGCGTCTTATTTCAGCGTTGGCAACAGAAATGTTTTCATTGACGGATTCGGAGCTAATGCAGGTCTTAATCTGATCAAAGTAAAAAAACTTAACGGAAACATTCTCACCTTTAAGAATCTTAAAATGAATTCTGCGGCATCATCGGATTCACTGGTTGCTTTTTTGAATACATTTGACTCAACACAATATCTGATGCTTTTGAATGCTGCGTACTTTCCGGTCAATGGAACGGTATTAAGCTGGTCAGCCAGAGCAAAATTAAACCAGTTCGGCAGCATCTACTGTGATTCAATCGGAATACTCAGCTACTTTCATACCTGGAGTTTTATCGGATGGCTTGGTGCTGATTCTTCACAGACGGAGGAAATGTTTGATCCCTGCTGCCGACCCGCACCGAATTGTGTAAGCTGCGATCACTGGACACAATCAATAAGCTCTATGAGTGTTAGTTTCGTCAATACCAGCGGCACAGTTTCAAATATTATCGGTCCTGCTGAAGAATGGAATGATTTTTCCTGGAATGAAACTTCGGGACTGACTATGGATGTTGGTTTTGACGTTATCGGTATAAGCAGCAGCGGACAACAAACACTTCTGATGTCCAATGTTCAGGCAGATAAGTTTGCAGACTTAACCTCTATCAATGCACGTCAATATCCGAAACTGAATCTGCTTGCAAAATTAAATATTGATACAACGGTTGGAACAACATCACCTGTGCTCAGCGGACTTAAAGTAAATTATTTTCCCGCGTCTGAACTGATACTTGATAAAAATTCATTACAGATCACAGCAAGCGACAAAAATGAAAACATTATTAATTACTCATTTAATTATCATAACGCAGGTTACAATTTTATTAACGGCATTATAATAAATACTTACAGCAATTCAATATCTGATCCTAATTTATTAACATCCGACACAACTACAAATATTTTAAAAATCGACAGTACTTTGAGTTACAGTCACAGTCTTGATATTCCTGCTTCAAGAGATACTTCGAGTATTTACATTTACATTAAGCCGAGAACCTTAAACCAGGAATTTTATACTTATAACAATCTGATCGAAGTCAGAGTAGGACCGGTTTTGTCAGGGCTTAACGCTAAAGTAGAGGTATTCAGTGACGGCAGACAGATCAGCAGCGGAGACAATGTCAGTAAAAAACCGGAATTTAAAATAAACATAGCAAGTTCAGATATTATGAATCTGCTTACAGATACAAATAAAATTTCACTCCTTCTTAACAATATTTATGTTCCCTATTATTTGAAAGGCAGCAGTAATCCTTTACTCAGAACTTTGACAACAGACAATAGCAGCAACGGTGAAAATTCAATGTTGTTTTATCCTGAGCTCAGCAACGGTAAAAATACTTTCTCTGTAGTTCATAATGATGAGAATTTTTCAGATACTTTGGTATATGATATTATTGTCAGCGGAGAATTGGGTGTAAAGGAGCTTTACAATTACCCAAATCCGATGAAGACCGAAACAAGTTTTATTTTTAATCTTACAGGGTCAGACAATCCTGAAAAATTCAAAATAAAGATTTATTCTGTCAGCGGTAGACTGATCAAGGAAATTGATACACCGGTAAATATAGGATACAATCAAGTATCATGGGATGGTAAAGATAGTGATGGTGACTTTGTCGCTAACGGTACTTATTTTTACAAACTCATTCTTGACGATAATTCCAAAACCGAAACACAGGTTCAGAAGCTTGTGGTTCTTAAATAATTTTTTTTTAAAATTTTAATTAGCTCCATCATTACAAACTTTAAACATTACTTAAATCTCATTTAATTACTTTCCCACTTATGTATAAATATTTATTTCTTTTCTGCGGATTACTTTGTCTGAACAATGCGTTCGCTCAGAATTACAACTGGATAACTCCGAATAAAACATACCTGAAGATGTATCTGTATCAGGACGGTATGTATAGAATTAACAAAACTGATTTTACAAATGCGGGTATTGTTGCTACCATTGATCCGCGCACAGTAAAAGTTTTCAACAAAGGTGTAGAAATTCCGATTTTCTTCAACGGAGAGATTGACGGCATATTTGATCCTGCCGATTATTTTGATTTTTACGGAAAGCGTAATACAGGCGGCATGACAAAAACTTACGAGGCATCTAATGTTTTGTCATATACTACAAATGAATACTATAATTCTTACTCAGATACTAATGTCTACTGGGTGGACTGGGGCGGAAGCAACGGGCTTAGAATGACTCAATCTTCTTTCTCAACAGGTACGAATTATCTAAATCCATTTTTCAATGAACTTGTTCGTTTCGAAAGAGATTATTTTTATTCACAGGGTGAAGCGCTAAATGGAAACGATCAGAGATTTTTGAGCACGGATAAATTCCGCGGTGAAGGATGGTACTGGTCAACTTTGGGAGACAATCAGACATTAAGTGATACCTTCTCTGCTCCGAACTTGTATACTGTTCCGCAAACTGCAAGCATACGTGTCTTTGCTTATCCTACGAACAGAAATACTACTATCTTTAATGAGCATACCTTGCAGGTGAGAATAAACGGAAATCTGGTCGCAACACTTTTTTCTAACGACATGAACCGGATTGATTCTACAATTTCGTTTTCAAGCTCGTTACTTTCAAATGTTTCAGTCAATAATGTTGCTATAAAGTATGTGCCTGCTGCCGGATATTCAGGTTCAATGTATTTAGATCTTTTTGAAGTACAGTATCCTAAAATTTTTAAATTCAATTCTTCAAAATTTACAACTGCATTGGGTGGAGTAGATACTACCTCAAAGCTTTTCAGGTTGAGCGGATTTAATTCTTTCAATCCAATAAATCTTTATGACGTTGCAAATAACATTAAGATCATTACAAACACTTTTAATATTGACACACTTAAATTCACAGGTAAGAGCAACGCAAAGTTTGAACTGATAAATTCCAACATTACAAATAAACCTTTCAGAATAAAACAAAAGCAGGTTCCAAATCTTGTTTCTACATCAAACGGCGCCGACTATCTTTTAATTTACAACAATCTGTTTCTTGCGCAGGCAGAGCAGCTAAGGGCTTACAGGGCGTCATACGACAGTTTCAGATCTTTCAAAGCCGAGATAGAGGATATATATGATATTTTCAATTTCGGTCTTGAAGACCCGGTAGCAGTCAGAAATTTTACTAAGTATGTTTACGATAGCTGGCAGCTTCCGAAGCTATCTTATATTTGTTTACTTGGAAGAGCGTCACTTGACCCGAAGAAAAACCTTTCGACTTCCACTTTTTATCAGAATTTAATCCCAACATACGGCTATCCACCTTCAGATGGTTACTTTGCCAATTTCAATATCGGAACATTTTGTTACTATGACATGGTAGCAATCGGTCGATTGCCTGTGTATTCTACTTCTGAAGCTCAGAGTGTTGTTGATAAAATTATTGCCTATGAGAGCAATCCACCGGCAAGATGGTGGAAGAATTATACATTTGTAACAATGGGTGGAACTGCAGCCGAACAAAACACTCATAAGACCAAGTCTGAATTTGAAATAAACACATACATTACTCAGCCCCCATTGTCAGGAGATCCTCACAGAATTTTCAGAAGTGATCTTTCCGGTTCTACAACTTTTAACATGAGAGATTCACTCAGAAATGATATTGATCGCGGAACAGCTTTTGTAAACTATAGGGGACACGCCGGAAGTCATGACTGGGAAGTTGCAATGAGCGATCCAAACACTTTGAATAATGGCAGCAAGCTTCCGATAGTATTAAGTCTTACTTGTTTTACCGGAGAAAACTCACAGCCAAACTTACGGGGGTTCGGTGAAAAATTTATGTATGTCCCAAACAAAGGCAGCATAGGTTTTGTAGGCACGACAGGATGGAGCTACACCAATGATGGAAATGATTTCGGAACACACATGTTGCAAACTATCAAAAGTGATACAGCAAGAAGACTTGGTAACATTGTCAAGTATGCAAATAAAAGAATGAGCCTGGACTCACTCGCATTTTCAACAAGACATACTTTAAATTGTTATGTGCTTCTCGGTGATCCTGCAACTACACTTAATATTCCTGTAAGACCGGAATTTGCAATCACCAACTCCGATTACAAGCTTTCAAATAATTTTCCTAATGTCGGTGATAATATAACTTTGACCGTTTATCCAAGAAATTACGGGCTGTATGCGGATTCCTGTAAGATAAGAATGCAGGTAAAAAAAGACGGACAGGATTATTTTTATAAAGATACCATCCGAAGACAATTCAAACTTGATGACACAATCAGCTATAATATAAAGATTGATTCTCTCGGAATTTACAGCGCTGTTGTATCCCTTGATTACAACAACTGGTATCCGCTGGAATTAAAGACTAATAATTCAATTACCATTAGTATCCCTGTAAAGAATACATCCTATATACCATTGAAGCCGGTCACTAATTCTGTCGTCTCGGGTGACAGTGTTCAGTTTGTAGGATTAAATCCGAGAGTGAACAGCCTGACAAATACCGTAAAGGTCATATTGCAAATGGATACAACGAAAAATTTCAATTCTCCTTTGATCAGGAATTTTGCAAGCAGCACTGTCACCGGAGTTTCAACTAAATTTAAAACATCCATTCCCGCTCCTGTCAATAACCGTATCTACTTTTGGAGAACCAACAGCATTATAAACGGCGATAGCTCGGGATGGTCCGATATCCAGAACTTTGTGTACTCATTAAATCAAAAAGCGGGTGATGAGAACAACGGAAAAAATCTTGTTAATAATATTTCCCTGAATAAATACAGCAACTCGCAATATTCATCAACTGATTTTTCAAATATTGCTTTTAAAACCTCAGCAGGAATTGAACTTTCAGAGTACTCTAAAAATCTTTATGTGAGATCATACGGCAGCAACGGTGATGAAGCTTCTTACTTCAGCGTAGGTAATCAGAATATTTATATTGACGGAGGTTTGAATACGGGACTAAGCATGATAAAGGTAAAGAAGCTGACCGGCAGTATCCAGGATTTTAAAAATTTAAAAATGAATACAGCAACATCTTCAGATTCTCTGGTAAGTTTTCTTAATACATTTGATTCAACTTCTTACCTGATGCTTTTGAATGCAGCTTATTTTCAGGCAAACTTTTATCTTTCTACAAATGCAAAAACAAAACTCAAGCAATTCGGCAGTATATATTGTGATTCTATCGGTCTGCTCGGATACTTTCATAGTTGGAGTTTGATTGGTTATCTCGGTGCAACTTCCTTACAAACATCAGAATCCTTTGACCCTTGCTGCAGACCTGCACCCGCCTGCGTAAGCTGTGATCACTGGACACAGGCTATCAGTTCATTAAATGCTGATTTTAAAAATACAGCCGGCACGGTTTCTAATATTGTTGGTCCGGCACAAACATGGGGTGATCTGTCATGGAGCCAGACATTGTATGCCAACAGTACGATTAAGTTTGACATCTATGGTATAAACTCAGTCAATCAGCAGGTTTTGCTGATGTCAAACCTGCAGACTAACCAGTTCACCGATCTCAGCTTAATTAGCGCTTCGCAATATCCTAAGCTCAACATTGTTGCTAAAATAAATATTGATACAGCGATTGGAAAGTTATCATCCATTTTAAATTCAGTAAAGGTAAACTATGAAGCTCCGGCAGAAATTACCTGGGAAATAAATTCATTTACCCTTTCATCGAGTAACAAAGTCGGGGAAACACTTAAATTTAATTTCAGATATCACAATCCCGGCTATTACAATCTTTCCGGAGTGATAATTAATACATACAAAAAATCTGTATCTGCAGGTAACCTTATAAAAACTGATACATCACTTATCCAGCTAAAGATCGATAGTTCAAGATTATATTCTGCTAAAGTTACGATACCTTATTTCAGGGATAGTATGAAAATGTTGGTTGAAGTTAAGCCCCTTGCCGGAAATAATGAATTCTATACTTACAATAATTATGTTGAGTTCTCATTAAACAATCCTTCGGTTGCTTTAAAGCCGTCACTTCAGGTTTTCAGTGATGGTCAGCTCATCAGCGGTGGTGAATATGTAAGCCGTCAGCCGGAAATAAAAATTACCTATGAAAACGAAAGTGACGTTCGGTCAGATTCAAGCCAGTTGCTGCTCAGAGTCAATGATGAATATGTTCAGGTCGCAAATAACACTACAGTCGGCTCAATGATACATTCCAAAGAAAGTAAAAATCCAACCCCGGAAAGTGATCAGTCACTTATATTCTATCCGAAGCTTGTCAACGGAACAAATAAATTATTGATGACCTTTTACAATGAAACGGGTTCCAGAGATAGTGTAACCTATGATGTAATTGTCAGTGATCAGTTGCTAATCAAGGATTTTTATAATTTCCCTAATCCTATGAGAACTGAAACGAGCTTTGTCTTTAATATCGCGAGCTCAGCTTCTCCTGATAAATTTAAAATAAAAATATATACAGTTTCAGGAAAGCTCATAAAGCAGATCGAACAGCCGGTGAATGTCGGATACAATCAGATCGCATGGGACGGACGTGATGATGACGGTGATGTGGTGGCAAACGGGACCTATCTTTATAAACTTGTAACAGGAGATGAAGAAGGAACCGAAACACAGATACAAAAGCTCGTTGTGCTGAGATAGGAATAAAATATTTAACATAAAAAAAGTTCACCTGTCAGTAACGGGTGAACTTTTTTTTTGCGTGGAGCTTAAAAGTTATTTTTTTAATTCCTGATCTATCGCGGCGGTTAATTCTTCTGATTCAGGCTTTACTTTACTCTTATATCTTCCTGCAATATCTCCTTCTTTATCAATCAGAAATTTCTCAAAATTCCATCCAATATCTCCTGCGGGTTCAGAATTGTTTATGAGCCTTTCATACAGAGGATTTTTATTTTCTCCTAATACCTGAACCTTATCAAACAGAGGAAACGTAACGCTGTACTTTGTTTCACAGAATGTTCTTATTTCATCATTGGAACCCGGCTCCTGCTCTCCGAAGTCATTACACGGGAAGGCAAGTATTTCAAAACCTTTATCTTTGTTCGCTTCATAAATTTTTTCGAGCCCTTCATACTGGGTTGTATAACCGCATTTCGATGCGACGTTCACGATCAGTAGAACTTTTCCTTTATAATCTGAAAGCTGCTTCACTTCCCCGTCCATTGTTTTTACCGACAGATCATAAATATTTTTGTTCAATTCTTTATTTCCTTCCTTATTTGATTTGTTGTTGGTAATTGAAGTATTATTCTGGCTGGTAAGCTTTGAACAACCGTTATAAATGGTCAGAGCACTTATAACCAAAGCGGTTATTAATAATTTTTTATTCATAATTTTTTTGATTGTAACTCTAAGAACGTTTTAATTTGGTTTAAAATTCTTACACTAATCTTCGATCTTTCCGAGCTCACCTTCACTGCTGGCAATTACAACACAGGCAAGTGAATCGGCGATGACATTAGGAACTGTCCTGCACATATCCAGAAGTCTGTCAACTCCAATAATTAAAGCGATACCTTCCTCAGGAACACCTATTGAATTCAAAACAATTATCAGCATTATCAAACCGATACCCGGCACAGGGGCAGTTCCTACCGCAGCTAAAGAAGCCGTCAAAACAATAGTCAGTTGCTGCGTGAGATTCAATTCAAAGCCATAGACCTGCGCGATAAACATTGCTGCAACTGCCTGATAGAGAGCGGTTCCATCCATATTTATTGTAGTACCGAGAGGTAGTACAAAGCTTGCTATCCTGTTTGGCACTCCAAGTTTTTTTTCACATACATCCATGGTAACAGGGAGTGTTGCGGCTGATGAGCTTGTTGAAAACGCAACGGCTATTACCTGTTTCTGTGTGCTGAAAAATTTTCTGACACTAACCTTCGTAAAAATCTTCAGTAATAATGGATACTCTATAAAGGTTAATATCGCTAAACCTATTACAACTGTGACCGAGTAAAGGAACAATGTTTGAAGAATGTTAAAACCAAACTCCGCTACCGTAGACGCGATCAGAGTGAATACCGCGTAAGGTGCCACATACATTATTTTTTCAACAAGCAGTATCATTGCATTAGAAACCCCGTCGAAAAATTCTATTACGACTTTTGACTTGGCTGAATTGATCTGTGATAAAAATATTCCGGTCACTATTGCAAAGAATACTATCTGCAGATAATCACTGTCTGCAATGGCTTTGAACGGGTTCTTGGGAACGATATTAACTATAAAATCAACTATGTTCATTGAAACATTTTGCTGGATCTTACTTTGTGCATCATCCTGAAATGTTTCCATAAGGCGTGTCTTTGTTTCCTCGGGCATGAACTTTCCGGGTTGAATAATATTAGCACAGGCGAGTCCTATGCTGATAGCGATCAGTGCCGTCAGAGCATAAAACCCTACGGTCTTTCCTCCTATCTTTGCAATATGCTTCAGGTCGGAAAGTGAAGCGGATCCTACAATGAGTGAAGATAGAACCAGCGGTACGGCTATCATCATTAAAAGCCGGATAAAAATATCGCCGACCGGTTTGAGCATTACTCCGATCGTTCTTACTTTCGCAACGGAAACAATTTTTTCAATCCTTTGCTTTTCTCCGTCAGGATATTTTATTTCGACGTTGAGATTTTCTTTTATGCTTTTATCTTTTACCGTACCCGGATATTTTATGATCACGATCTGCGCATTTGCATCAAAGGATTTTATGACGGAATCACCTTTCAAATACGTGAAGTCATCCCAATCTTTTACTATAACCTCTCCAGATGAAGTTTGAATCTCCAACTTACGCTGATCAATATGAAATATAGCTCCGAATACTATTCCAAGTATTAAACCGATTATTATCTGCGTGTGTAATTTTATTTTCATTAACTGTCAATTATTTTTGAACGTAATTTTTGGGCAAAGTATAATACTAATGAACTTATCAGGCTCACAGTTAAAATTACCGGCCATAATTCCGAGGGTACATGATCTATCTCATAGAATTTTTTTATGAATTTAATGACTCCTGAATCAATGTTTGTTGCGGCGAAAAAAAGATAAATGATCATTATCATAAAACCATACAATAGATATGTAAGCTTGTTCTTATCGTCCTTTTTAAGGACTATAGAAAAATAGTTTGCTATGTTTGTAATGATCATTACCGTCAGCATAACCATTTGTACTTCCTTCTCAGTTATGGTATGAAATTTCTGAACGAAGTATACACCAATGTACCCTGCCGCGACTATTATTACAGACGATATCAGTACGAATGAAATAAGATCTTTCATGAAATTTCTGGTCTTATCGGTATTCATGTTCTTTAATGTGATCATGAATGCAGGAAGTGCTATGCCGAAAATGTTTATCAGCGAAACTCTCCTCGGAGTAAGCGGAAAATCAAGAAGGAAAAGCAGAGATAATAACGTAATGTATATTACAAAAAAATTTTTAGTGATGAACAGCTTCCCTACTGACTTTACCGAGTTTACTATCTTGTTGCCCTCATCAAATATCTTCGGAAGAAGTGAAAATTTATTTTTTAACAGAACTATATCCGCAACTTCCTTGGTAATGCTGCTTCCTTCTTCCATTGCGATACCCATGTCTGACTCTTTTATCGCAGGCAGATCATTCACTCCGTCACCGATCATTGCTGTATAAATTTTTTCTTTTCTGAGAGCGCGGATTATCCTGAGCTTGTTTTCCGGCTTCAGTCTGGCAAAGATAACTTTATCCATTACAACTTTTGTAAAATCCCCGTCAGAGATCTTGTCAAGCTCCGCTCCTGAAATAAGATCGCTGTCATTTACTTTCCACCCTATTTCATTTACGACTTCCTGTATTGACTTCGCCGAATCACCCGATAAAATTTTAATTTTGATTCCGTTGTCTTCAAATAATTTCATTGCATCAAGCACATCGTCCCTGATCATGTCTGTGATTGAAATTATACATAAAGGTTCAATTACCAATGAATCGATATTGTCACTAACAGATCCGGAAATAACTTTTCCGAAGAGAACATTTCTGTAAATACTAAGTTTTTTCTCTTCAAAAACCTGTTCCGATGCCTGTTTGTATTTTTCACCGGACCTTTCGTTAAGTATGTCATAAGCACCAAGGACCAGAGTCAGGTTATCATTTCCTTTCTTCATGCTTATCATGCTCATTTTTCTTTCTGAGCTGAATGGAAATTCATCCATTAAAGAAAATCCCTTATCAGCTTCATAAATATTGATAGCATTGATGGTTGCATTCTTGTCGCTTGTAAGTGATGCATAAGTTCCTATAAGCGTTTTAACTTCATCTTCGGTATGATCAGTATGGATAATGTTTACAAATTTTATGCTAAGCTTATTTTGTGTAAGGGTTCCTGTCTTATCCATACACACGATCTGCACGTTTGAAAAAGACTCGATAGCGTTCAGCTTCTGGACTATGGCTCCAAGCTTACTGATCCTGTAAACCCCGATCGCGAATGTCACTGTTGCAAGTAACACAAGACCCTGTGGAACAAGTGATATTAGGATCGTCGATATCTTTCTGACAAAATCCGGATTGAAACCGCCGTCATTGAAAATGATCTCAAGGATCACAAGTACAATGGCAACTGCAAAAAGACTCTTAACAATAAAATTAATTTTTTTCTGTAATGGGGTCAGATCGAATTTATATTTCTTCGCCTGCAATGTGATCTGAGCTGCAAAGCTTTCATTACCTATCTTTTCAGCTTTATAAAAACCATTACCCGACAGGCAGAAGCTTCCCGAAAGCACTTCATCATTTACTTTTTTCTGAATGGGATTTGATTCACCGGTCAACAGAGACTCATCGATCTCAAGGTGGTTAGACATTATCACGATCCCGTCCACAACGATCTGATCACCTCTCAATACTTTTATAACATCATCCTTCACGATTTCAGACGGATCTATTGAAACTTCTGCATTATCTCTAATGACAATAACATCTTTTTTAAGAAGCAGATTGACTTTATCAAGAGCGCGCTTAGCTTTTATCTCCTGGAATATCGCAAGAAATGTATTGATCAGAGCTATCGAAAGTATGCCAATGGAATCAAGCAGAAGTCTTTCATCGGATGAAGTTATGAAGAAGAATAAAAGAAAAACTATTATTGCGAGTATGACTAAATTAAATACGGAAAAGATATTCTCGATAAAAATTTCTCGAATGGTCTTTGTAATAGGCTTCGAAGCTTTGTTGGAGAGCCCTCTTGAAACTCTGTCTGTTACTTCGCTGCCGCTAAGTCCTTTTACTTCCAATATGATCTTTGTTTTGAATTGTGATGTGGGGTAAATTATTAAATTTACATTTTAAAGAATATGTCTGAATTAGTCTTTCAGCCGGCGCGGATATCTGAATTCAATGATGCAATAACTTCCTGAATTGATATTCCATTTTCAAAATTGCAGATCTCTTTGTCAAAGCTGCAATTCTCATCGCAGTATTTTTTACTTACTTCGATATTTATCGCCCTGTGACCGAGTGCTCCCCAGTGAGCTGCGCAATTCATAAGTCTGTGGCAGTAAAGTCCAGTAGTCCTGATTTTCAGAGCCGATGCAATGTGAAGAGGACCTGTGGATGGTGCAATAAGATGGTCAGCATTTGAAATGATACATATCAGGTCGCGGAGTCTTTTTATTTTGTCTTCGACAATTATCGTTTTATCAAAATACTCTTTCTTAACTTTATTTTTAAAATCCTCAGACATTTCTTTTGCTGTAAGAATGATCTGTATGTCATTCCGCTTTTTCAAAATCTCCTTTATTAATCCAAAGTATTTTTCCTCACTCCAGTTGGAAGAGGACTTCCCGGAACCGGTGTGAAGTATAACTTTAAAAAAAATTTCACTGACACCTGATTCCTTTAACATTTGAAGCCCCTGAGATCTTTCCCCATCAGTTACAAAAATTTCGGGCATTAAATTACTGGTCACAACTCCCAAACTTCTTGCGAGGTCCATGCAATAATCAGCTTCGTGCCTTAGCGGTATATATTTATTTCTGGAAACGCTCTTCATGAATGTAATGACTTCATACAATTTTCTTCCGACCCCAATTCTTTCTTTCACTCCTCCCAGGAACATCTGGTAAGCCGCCCTTTCAGTAGGCATAACGAGAAGACCGTGTGTAAATTTATGCTTTCGTATCTCCTTCACTGTATTGCGGAATGATTCTTTTTTCAGATCATCGGTGATAGTAACATCAAGATGGGGATTGTTGATAAGTATTTCACGGGTATTTGGATTTGTAAGCGTCGCAATGAAGGCATCGGGAAAGGTCCTGCGGAACTCGCGTAACATTGGTGTTATCATCACAACATCACCTACACGGTCTGTCCTTACGATCAAAATTCTTTTCTGCATTTACAAAGTTAGATTAATTGCTTTACAAATTCAAAGGTTTTGAACTGGCTGTTATCGCTATTGAAAAATTTTGCAAAATATTTTCTCAGAATCTGCACCGACTAATAGAATGAATTTATCTTAAGAATATTTAAAAGTATATTTGCTAAATTTTATATCAATTTTATGAAAATAGGAATCACATGTTACCCGACATACGGGGGAAGCGGAGTAGTAGCTACCGAACTTGGTAAGGCGCTTGCTCTGCGTGGACATGAAATACATTTCATTTCTTATGCAATGCCGACACGCCTGAATGGTTTTGTAGACAATATTTTCTATCATGAAGTTGAAATTAATAACTATCCATTGTTTGAGTTTCCGTTGTATAGTATTGCACTGGCAAGCAAAATGGTAGAGGTTACAAAGTTTTATGAGCTTGATCTGCTTCATGCTCATTACGCGATACCTCATGCGACAAGCGCTTATCTTGCAAGAGAGATCCTTAAATCCGAAACTGGAAATGCAAAGGATATTAAATTTATTACCACACTTCACGGAACTGACATCACATTGACCGGGCTTGAACCGAGCTTTCTTCCGACAATGAAATTCAGCATCGAAAAATCCGACGGCGTAACCGCTGTTTCGAAATTTCTTGCTGATAAAACCCAACAGCAATATAAGATAAACAAAGAGATAGAGGTAATACCAAACTTTATTGATATTATTAAATATAATCGTGAAGAGGATGAAAAGGTGAAGTGCTTCAAAAAGAATTTTGCACCGAATGATGAAAGGATTTTAATTCATACTTCCAATTTCCGCCCGTTAAAAAGAGTTCAAGACGTAATACGGATCTTTAATGAAGTGAAAAAGAAAGTTGAATCAAAATTAATCCTGATAGGCGACGGACCCGACAGAAGCGACTGCGAAAGATTAAGCCGTAAGCTTGAGATCTTCGAAGACATAAAATTCATGGGTAAACAGGATTCGCTTGTCGAGCTGCTTTCTGTTTCCGATATTTTTATCATCCCATCACAGTCGGAAAGTTTCGGTCTGTCAGCTCTTGAAGCAATGAGCTGCGGCGTCCCTGTTATCTCTTCAAGTGTCGGTGGATTACCTGAGCTAAACCTTCATGGTGAAACAGGATACATTGCGGAAATAGGTGATGTTGAAAGAATGGCAAAATATACGATCGAGCTCTTAACCAATCAGAAAAGATATGATCAGTTTTCAGTAAATGCCAGAAAAAGAGCAGAGTATTTCAGTGAAGAAAATATTGTTCCCATGTATGAAAATTTCTATGAAAAGATATTACACGGTTGACCAATGAAATATACTTTTTAAATCATCATTTGAAATTAAATCATAAGAGAGCTGGTATAAATTTTCTTTCTTAAAATCTAACAATTCAATAGCCAAATCTTTATTACAAATTGTATCATTTCTTAAACCACAATAATCCCGAAAAGAACTATACATCCAATTTCCCATATCACTTACTAATCCCGACTTCACAGGATTTTGGTGAATATACATCAGACATACCAGAGCTTGGTTTGTTTTATTGCTGAGTTTCTTAGCGTGTGTGTTTTGTGTAAATAGTGACCCTACCCTGCTTTGCTGAATGTTAATGGCTTTAGCATAAGAACTCAATAAATGTCTGAATCCTTCACTTAGTAAATTTTTATCATAACAGTTTTTTTTCACAGTATTTTGATTTGTATAGATCAGAAGATGAAAATGATTGGGCATTAGACAATATGACAGGATCTCACAGTGTGGCTTTATATATTTTTTTATCTTACTGAGGAAAAATATATAATTGGCGTGGGTATAAAATACAGTCTCTCTGTTATTTCCTTGGTTATAAATGTGAAACAAACTTCCTTCACTAAACTTCATACGTTTTCAATTTACGTGTGGCACATTTTAAAATAATATTCCGGGATATAAAAATCACTCTCAAATGTGCCACACGTATCTCAGACTATCTTACTTACCTTGTTCCTTTTAATAAATTTTCCATAGCCCTTCTTCACCTGCTCCTTTCCTTTTTCTATCACCACCTTCCCTCTCAATACAACTGTTTCCACTTTACCTGTCACATTCCATCCTTCATAGCCCGAATAATCAACATTCATATGATGTGTCTTCGCAGAGATCTTATGCTTCTTGCCGGGGTCAAATACCACAAGGTCGGCATCTGAGCCGATTCCGATAGTCCCCTTACGCGGGAACATCCCGAAGATCTTTGCAGCATTTGTTGATGTGACTTCAACGAATTTATTCAGGCTTATCCTGCCTTTCTCGACACCTTCGGAATACAGCAGCTCCATCCTGTGCTCGATAGCCGGGTGACCGTTGGGTATCTTTGAAAAATCCTTTTCACCCATCAGCTTTTTCTTCCATTCAAAAGGACAGTGATCGGTACCGACAAGTTCAACAAGCCCCTGATTTATTCCTGCCCATAAGCTTTCCTGATCTTTCTTCTCACGCAGCGGCGGGCTCATTACCCATTTTGCTCCTTCGAAATCTTTTTCATAAAGGGAAGCGTCAAGGATCAGATACTGAATGCAAGTCTCAACAAAAATTTTCTGATTTCTCTTTGAAGCGTCACGGACCTGATTGAGCGCACCTTCGCAAGTCATGTGAACAATATACGAAGGCACGTCAGTATGATAAGCCATATCTGCAAATCTTCCTGTGGCTTCGGCTTCGGTTATTTCCGGCTGTGATAAGTAATGATAAAGCGGGGAAAGCTTACCTTCTCCTTTATGTTTCGCTATCAAAAAATCGATCATGTCACCATTGGTCGCATGAACTGTAACAAGCCCGCCTCTGTCTCTTACTTCATTCATCAATCCGACCATCTGCCTGTCATCGATCATCAATGCTCCTTTGTATGCCATGAAAGTTTTAAAGGAAGTTATACCTTCTTTGTCAATAAGTTCTCCTATCTCTTTCTTAGTGTCGTCATTAAAATCAGTTACAGCCATGTGAAAGGAATAATCACCATAGCAGTTTCCGTCTGATCTTCCTCTCCATTCATCCAGCGCTGAATGCAGCGACTTTCCCTGAGTCTGCAAAATAAAATCGATGACCATTGTTGTTCCGCCGTGAAGGGCGGCAAGGGTTCCGGTTTCATAATTATCACTTGAGAACGTTCCCATGAAAGGCATGTCAAGATGAACGTGCGGATCAATACCCCCCGGAAAGACAAGTTTGCCTTTTGCATCAATTTCTTCATCAGCTTTGACCTTCAAATTTTTTCCGATCGATGAAATTTTTTCGTCTTCAATGAATATATCCGCAACGTAATCTTCTGAGGCTGTTATAACTCTTCCGTTTTTAATTAAGATTGACATAATGTTTAATTGGTTTATAATTATTTTAAATTGATGCGAAGTGTATTTTAAATTATTACCGGACTACCTGACCTAAAGGTAAAGTTGTCTCTTTAACTTTCCTCACTAAGATTATATTCACAACAAACGAAACTTTAAACCCTACGAACCATTCATAGCTTGCTCTTGCGAGCATGTACTTAGGAATGTATAGACTCATGCTTATCCATAATGCAGCAGAGTACCAGGTATTCCATGTTCGTTTTGATTGTGGAATGGGAGCGAGGTCTTCGCTGTAAAGTGATGATGAAGAAATTTTTTCTAAATCAGGATCTGCTTTAATTGTTTTCCGCATAATCTAAAATTTCTTTTGAAAATTTTCTATGATTTTTTAAGGATCTTACTCAGCCATTCCGCTTTGTATCCAAGCAATAAGCTTTAGAAGATCACATCCTTCAAGCTTACCGGCTTTTGCCGGCATCTTTTTGAATCAGGCAAGATGATTTATTGCGCCGAACAATTTTCTTTTATTTTCATAATATTACTTTAGCTTTTTTTGAAACGGGAAAGTACTTCAGGCAATTCCGTAACGTTATTAACCATGAATGCAATGTCCTTAAACTCAGCCTTGCTCAGATGATCCTTCACCCAGTCAGGAGTATATGTCTGAACTCTCTGTATCACTTTCAGTTTGGAAAATTTTTTATCATTCATCCTCAGATGGAGCGGCAATGCAATATCTAATGAGAAAACATCACCGATCACAAAGTCAGGCTTCTCTTCAATAAGGATCTGGTGATAGTTGCTTCTTCTCAGCGGCACTTCTATTTTATGATTTATCTTATAACCTTTTTCAAGCGTTGAATCTGAATTATAGACCATATATTTTTTGGCATCCCCTCTTGCATGAACCTTCTTTCTCTGAGCAAGCGGATCACTTGATACCTCTACTGAAGCTCGGGAAAAAAGATATTTTATTTTATCAGTGGTAGAATTTGAAACCACGACAATGTCAATTCCAAGAGAATTGATCTCCCTGACAATGGCTTCAGCGTTTGAGACCGGCTCTAATCTTCCAAGACTTTTATAATAGCCCGTAGCAAGTGTAAAACATTCCTGTGAAAAATCAGAGAGAGATTTATATTTTTTAATAATTGATTCCCGGATGACAATTAATTGCTCTGCAAAATCAGCTGAAAGCTTATCGGTATTTACCTTACTGATGTAATTGAATACTGCATTGTTGTCCCCGTAAGGATCTTCGGTATAAAAACATGCTGCGTCATCACCAATGAACCATCCATGCTTTTCAGGATTTTTGTTCATCTCCAGTTTACACTGTTGCAGGAAAAGCTCCGTACTTTTTCTTTGATAACCTGACAGTACAGTGACGGCGTCAATAATATAATTCCAGACAAAACCCGCTTCGTCGCCTTGTTCGGTCCAGATGCCGTCAAAATCTGAGATAAGTTTCATTATAATTTTTAATTTTTAACAATACTGAGTCAATACTAAGAAAAAAATAAGAAAAATTATGCAGCTTAAAAAAATTGCAAGCACTGCAGTAAGAAGAGTCCATATTATTTTTTGCTTCTCTATGTAAAGGTAAGGCATTACAGCTGAAGCGGTTATTAAAGGTATAGGATTACCCTATGAAGGCTATCATAAAAACCCAGTCGGGAGGACTCTTCCGGCATCCCATCACAATCACCGAGACCATAAGCATTGCTGCGGCATAAAATCCTGCTGATACGATCGGCATCCCTGCACCGTAAACAATTGCAATTACGATCCTCTTTTTTTCAGGATTGATGTTAACTGTTTAAATTTTTTGTGTAATATTAATTCCTAATTCTTAATTCTTAATTCTCAATTCCTAATTCTCTTCTTAATTCACTTCCGCGTCAGCTATCTTAAGTGCTTCTGAAATAATTTCCAGACCTTCATCAACCTGCTCTTTAGTTACACAAAGCGGCGGGGCGATGAAAATTAAATTCCATCTGCCGAATGTGTACATACCAAGTTCATTTATTTTAGCAAATACCTTGTTCATGACCTCCATCTCCGTCGGAGGCGCGTTCCATCTTACCATCGGCTCTTTCGTCTTGCGGTTCTTGACAAGCTCAATGCATCCGAGCAATCCCGTATTTCTCCAGTCCCCTATCGAGGGATGCTTCGTAATCATCTCATTCATTTTCTCATCCATATATTTTCCCACCGCTTCAGCATTCTCAATTAAATTTTCTTCCTTATAAATATCGATCACTGCGTTCGCTGCAGCAAGTGAAACAGGATGAGCTGAATATGTAAGTCCAAGCATCAAAGGCTTATCATCAAATGTCTTTGCAATTTCTTCGCTTACCATCATGCCTCCTAAAGGAAGATATGCTGAAGTGATACCCTTTGCCATGCACATTATGTCGGGTTCAACTCCATGATGATCAATGCCAAACCATTTTCCGGTTCGTCCAAATCCGCTCATAACCTCGTCATCAATTGTAAGTATACCATACTTATCCGCGATAGCTTTTACTTTTTTCCAATAACCGGCAGGATATTTTATGCAGCCTGATGAACCCGATTCACCTTCCATCATTATCGCTGCCACACTGTTCGGTCCTTCATACTGTATTACTCTTTCAAGATGCGCTGCTGCATTCACCGCGCATTCTTCCTGAGTATTACTGTTCCATGGGCATCTGTAGAAATATGGATTTTCCGCGTGAACAAAATTCGGTGCCTGCTGTGCATCGATAGGAAACTTTCTCGGATCACCGCCAACTGTGGATGAAGCATAAGTCGCCCCGTGATATGACTGGTACAATGAAACTATCTTATGCCTGCCTGTGTAAATTCTCGCAAGCTTTATAGCATTCTCAACAGCTTCAGCTCCGCCAAGTGTAAAGAATGTTCGGTTCAATGATCCGGGTGAAATTTCCGCGAGCTTTTTTCCAAGCTCTGCACGAACAGAGGTTGTCATTCCGGGATAAACATAACTCACTTCGCTCATCTGCCTTGCAACTGCCTCCGCAACTTTCGGGTGACCGTGACCAATATTAACCGCGATAAGCTGTGATGAAAAATCTATATATCTCTTTCCGTCCGCATCATAAATATAAACACCTTCACCTTTTTCAATGACCATGGGTTTCGCACCACGCTGCTTTGACCATGAGGTCAAAGTGTATTTCATGCTGTCATTAATGATCTGTTCTAAAGTCTTCTTATTAAATTTATCTTTTATCACAATAAATTTTATTTACATTATTGATTTTTATATTCAATGTTTTATATTTTAGCATTGGGATCCTCCAGCAAATTAGATCCTGTTACTTCATCATTTAATTTTGGTAATTTATTCAATTTCTTTAGCTCTGAAATTAAATACATATAACCTTTTCCAAATTTTCTTTTAATGCGGCTAATAATCTTTTTTTGAGCAATATCAAATTTAAAATGTTCATTCTCGAATTTTTTTAACTCCATCATTCCTAAATATTTCCATTCCAATTTTACATTATCATTATTACAAAAATTTAACAAATAAACTGGATCTTTAGTAAGTTCAGAGAGGGTGTATGAAATAGAGTAAAAGGAAAGGTCAGAAATTTTTTCAATCTGTAGCTCCACAAAAATATCATCTAACGAAGCTTTTAAGTGTTTTGATTTAAAATTTATACAGAAAACACTACTTAAAAGTTTTATTAAATAATATTCATTCAATTTCTTTTTTTTTAAGAAAATATTTAAATCATCATCGTTAATAATTTGATTTCTAAAA
>JAWXBH010000005.1:0-38769 GCA_034439935.1 bacterium | reverse complement strand
CGATAAGTATTATCAAAAGGTAATTTAATAAATAGAGTTTTCTGAAATTAATTTTTTCACCAACTTATACACACTTACCATTTTTTATTTACAATTTGTTTTCTACTTATTATTAAATTCAAAATAGTTATTTTTTTAGAAAATTAAACTTTTTAATGTATAAAACAATCTTATACACAGAGAAAGACAGTGTACTGACGATCACACTTAATCGTGCTGACGTTTACAACGCCTTTAATGAAGAGATGCTTATGGAATTACAGGACGCTTTTAAAAAAGCTGCTGATAATTCGAATGTAAGGTGCGTTGTATTGACAGGAGCCGGGAAGGCATTTTGTTCCGGACAGGATCTTAAGGATTTTAATGGAAAGAAATTAACATTCAAGGAAGCTCTTGAACAAAGGTATAACCCTTTGATCAGAAGCATTTCAGGACTTCAGAAACCTGTTATTTGTGCTATCAACGGAGTTGCTGCCGGCGCAGGCATATCTATTGCACTAGCTTGTGACTATAGGATCGCGGTAGAAAGTGCAACGCTCATAGAGGTTTTTATTAATGTAGGGCTTGTTCCTGACAGCGGTTCGGCATTCTTTCTGCCGAGAATAGTTGGCTACGCAAAGGCGTTTGAAATGTGCGCTACCGGAAATAAAGTTACGGCTGCAGAAGCAAAAAGAACCGGACTTGTGAATAAAGTTGTATCAAACATTAACCTGCTAAAATTGTCATCAGAAATTGTTGCAAAGGATTTTGCATCAAGACCAACTAAGGCAATAGGAATGATCAAGAATATGTTGAACAGCTCTTTCTCCTCAACGCTCGATGAAATACTGGATATGGAAAGCTCATATCAGGAAGAGGCGGGTAACACAGAAGATTTTAAAGAAGGCATTGCTTCGTTTCTTGAAAAGCGCAGATCGGAATTTAAAGGAAAGTAGTTGAAAGTTAAAAGTTGAAAGTTGAAAGATATTTAATTAGAATTTTAAATTTGTAATTATATGAAGAGAAGAAATTTTTCACTACCTGTACTGATAATGTTTGTAATGGCATTGTTGTCCCTGTCAGTATTATACAGTTGCGGAGCAAATATATTTTCAGTTGATGATGATGTGACAATGGGTAAGGATATCGATCAGCAGATCCGTTCTGACAGCAAGCAGTTCCCGATAATGCAGGGAAACCAGAACATTAAAGATTATGTAAGCGGACTGGGAAAATATGTTCTTCAGAATTCAAGTCTGATAGAATACAAAAATGTTTTTCCTTATAAATTTGAAGTTGTAAAGGATGACAGCACAATCAACGCTTTCTGCATTCCGGGAGGATATATTTATGTTTATACGGGTTTGATAAGATTTCTTGATAATGAAGCGGCGCTTGTCGGCGTCATGGCGCATGAAATAGCGCATGCGGAAAGAAGACACATGACACAGCGTCTCACTTCTTATTACGGTGTGAGCATGATCCTGTCGCTTGTGCTTGGCAATAATCCCAGCACGCTCGGTGAAATAGCGGCGAACTTGTTTGTCGGACTTGGGTTCCTTGCCAACAGCCGGGCGGATGAACTTGAAGCGGATAATTATGCAATAAAATATTTAAAATCTACAAAATACTATCCCGGCGGCATTACATTTTTCTTTGATAAAATAAGAGAAGAGCAGCGAAGAAAGGGTGATACTCCCGGTGATCTTGAAAGACTGCTTTCAACTCACCCGCTGCCGCAGGACCGTATTGACAATGTAAACCTTCAGTTGAGTAAATTAAAACCCAAGCCTGATCCGACCAAGGGGTTATTCACTGAAGAATATCAGCGACTGAAATCACAGCTTCCGTAAGGATTTTTTCAGAACTAATTTAATGCAAGTAAGTATATTAAATAAAAATTTTTTTAACTCTAACAATTACCGGACAACATGAAAAAAACAGTATTAATAATATTTGCATTGATCATAGGTAGTATGGTGAAAGCGCAGGGAATCGATATAAGTGACGCATCCTATAAATTTAAATTCAATCTGCCTTCAGACTGGGTGCAAAGAAAAGTAGAAGAGACCGCAAAGAAAGACGCCATATCATATTCATTTGATAAGAACGACGGCAAGGTAGCCATAATGCTACTCGCGTTCAAAGTGAACGAAGTAAAAAATCTAAGCGATCTTGTATATACACTTGAGAAGGATCTGACACTTAACATTCCCAAGAAAGACGGGGATTATAATGATTTTGATATGGGAAATTATGACGGAAGGTCTTCAAAATACAAGGATAGTGAATTTACGGAAGTGATTTATTATTACAGGACTAAGGTAACTGACGGTGATAACTATACTTATCTTTTGAGATTCATAACACCAACAAGTAATTTTAGTTCTGGTGTTGAAAATGACTTCAAGAACATTTCAGGTAATTTCAAGCCGGACTTTTAATTCAGATCAGAAAACTATTCAGTTTTTTTTCATCTCCGACATTTGTAGTTTCCATGTGACCGGGATAAAGATCGTAATCATCTTCAGTATTTTTGAAAAGATTATTTTTTATTGAGGAAATAAGAACATTGTGATCACCACCCTGAAGGTCAGATCTCCCGACCGAATTCTTAAAGATCAGGTCTCCGCAGAAAACAATTTTATTGCTTTCATCAATAAAGCAAACGCTACCGGGAGAATGACCTGGAGTATGAATTATCTTAAATCTAAAAGACGGAAGCTCAATTACTGAATTTTCATCAATGAAGGTATCGGCAGGGGGCAGTTCTTCCATATCAATATCAAAAAGCTCTGCCTGAGCTTTGGAATTTTCCAGAAGAAAAAGATCGTCCTTGTGGATCAGCACCGGAACATTGAAATAGTCCTTTGCGAATTTGTTGCCAAGTATATGATCAAGATGTCCGTGAGTGTTTAATATGTATTTAATGCTGATCTTATTTTCCTCTATGAATTTTTTCAGATCATTCTTCTCTTCATCAGAATAAACAGCCGGGTCAATAATGACGCCTTCTTTAGTGTTCTCATCGTAGTAGATGTAACAGTTCATTGCAAAGGGATTTACCGGCATCTTAATAATTTTCATTGTTAATAAATTGATTTTACTTTTTTTAAATTTTAATTTGCGACTGATTTAATGAACGAGCCCGGTAAAATTAAAATAATTTCAACAAACCGTAAGGCTAATTTTGAGTATGCGATATTAAGCCGTTATGAAGCCGGGGTAGTAATTACCGGTACAGAGGTAAAGTCACTGCGTGAAGGCAAGGTAAACCTTCAGGAATCATACGGCAGAGTAATTAATGACGAGGTATGGGTCATTAATCTTCATATCAACGAGTATAAATTCGGCAACATTAACAACCATGAGCCGTTACGGAACCGTAAATTATTATTACACAAAAAAGAAATAAGAAAGATAAAGCAGGAGCTCCAGGAAAAAGGGCTTACGCTTGTACCTCTGAAAATTTATTTTAAAAACTCTTTGGTAAAGGTTGAGCTTGGCATTGCCAAAGGGAAAAAACTATACGACAAAAGAGAATCCATTAAAAAAAGAGAAGTAGAAAGGAAGTTGAGCAGGATATAATGTTTGCAACGGCAAAAGAACAAATAGATCTGATAAGGGAAGGAACAGTTGAGATAATTCCTGAAGAAGAATTAGTAAGAAAATTCGAAAAGTCAGCGAAAGAAAATAAAGCTTTGACCATAAAGCTCGGCTGTGATCCTTCAAGACCGGATCTGCACATAGGGCATTCGGTAGTTTTGAATAAGCTCAGACAGTTCCAGGATCTTGGTCACAATGCAATACTGATCGTAGGTGACTATACCGGAATGATTGGTGATCCTTCCGGCAAAAAGAAGACGCGGCCTCAGCTTACTTTTGAAGAGACGCGAAAGAACGGCGAGTCGTATTTTGAGCAGGCGGGAAAAATACTTGATCTGAAAAGAGCGAAGGTTGTATATAATTCGGAATGGCTTTCAAAGCTTGATCTGAAAGATCTTATAAATCTGCTGAGTAAATTTACAGTACAAAGGATATTAGAACGTGATGATTTTACTAACCGGATCAAAGAGCAGACAGAGATCTCAATGCACGAAATGCTTTACCCGATAATGCAGGGATATGATTCTTACGCGATAAATGCTGATGTTGAGCTTGGAGGAACGGATCAGAAGTTCAACAATCTCGTCGGACGTGACGTACAGAAGCGATACGGAAAAGAGCAGCAGGTCGTGATCACAATGCCGTTGATAGAAGGAACAGACGGCTATGAAAAGATGAGCAAGTCGCTAGATAACGCGATCGGAATCACCGAAGCGGCGAAGGATATTTTCGGAAAGACAATGAGCATACCTGATACTCTGATATACAAATACTTTAATCTGGTAACAAAGCTCGAAAGAGCCGAGCTTGATAAAATAAAAAAGGAGCTCGAAATCGGTGAAGGAAATCCGAGGGACTATAAACGGAAGCTTGGATATGAGCTTGTGAAGATTTATTATGATGAGGAAACAGCCGGGAAAACGATAGAGGAATTCGACACAATTTTTATTAAAGGCGGAATACCCGATGACATTCCCGAGATCACTGTCAGTGAGGATTCGAAGAAGCTCATAGATCTTATGACGGAAAATAACATGACCGAATCAAAGACAAGTGCGAGGAAGCTTATTGAGCAAGGTGCAGTAAACATAGACGGGACAAAAATCACTGACGTGAATTCAATGACAGCGATAAGGGACGGAATGATACTGAAAGTGGGAAAGAGAAAATTTCTAAAAATTAACCGGAATTAAATTTTAAATTCATCAATAATAATAGTAAAAGTAAAATAACAGGGAGAAAAAGAAATTGTTTAAACCAACAAAGCTATTTTTAACAAAGGGAGTAGGACGACACAAAGATTATCTACAGTCCTTCGAATTAGCGTTAAGGCAGGCAGGTATTGAGAAGTGTAACATAGTTACGGTGTCAAGCATATTTCCGGGCGGCTGTAAAAGAATGACCGTTGAACAGGGTACGGCATTGCTTGAACCTGGACAGATCACTTTCTGCGTAATGGCAAGAAACTTTACAAATGAACCCAACAGACTGATCGCTTCATCCATTGGTGTTGCACTTCCCTCAGATGACAGTCACTACGGATATATTTCCGAGCATCATCCGTTTGGTGAGCCGGAAAAGGTAGCAGGTGAATATGCTGAAGATCTTGCGGCAACAATGCTGGCGACAACACTTGGGGTTGAGTTTGATCCTGCGACCGCCTGGAATGAGCGTGAGAATCTTTACAAGCAAAGCGGCAAGATCATTAAGACATTTAATGTGACGCAATCCGCTGAAGGCGATAAGAACGGATTATGGACAACAGTAATATCGTGTGTAGTTTTTTTACCATAAAAAATTAACAATATATTTTGTCAAATAAAATCTTTTTTGGAATTGCAGCGGGATTGCTTGCCGGTCTTTCAATTCCCGTAATTCTGAAATATAAAAACGAACGGAAAGAAAATTCACTGGATCACTTTACAGGCGGAGGAGTAATGCTTGATGAAGTGAATGATTATCTTTTGAGCGCGCGTAATAAAGCCGACTCGATAATAAATGAGGCGGAAGAAAAATCGAATTCCATTATTGACCATGCAAGCCGGATTCTTACTTCCGCCAAGGAGAAAACTTCAAAATTTCATGATGTGATAATGAAAGGCAGCAGTGATGAAATAATGAAGATCAAGGAAAGCATTGAAAATGAGATTCTGGAATTCAATAAAAGAATTGAAAAAGAATAAAGCTTCATAAAACTCCAATACTAAATTGCCGCAAAGACGCATTTGTCTATGGTCAAGCCCCCGCAACATTTCCACCGCACTTATGTATTCATTTGCCCGGAGAAAAGACACCCGTGTTTTTGATGAACCGCTGTATGCTCATTATTTAAGAATATCGAATGCAGATCATCCCGGAAGAGATGAAATTCTTTCGGATATGGAAAATGACGGAGAGAAGGTTGTAAGAGAAATTATTGAAGGAGAATATCCCGATGAGGTCATATTCTTTAAACAAATGACACATCATCTGACAGCTATTGATGAATCCTTTCTTGAAAGAGTAAGCAATATTTTTCTTATAAGAAATCCGGCTCAGATCATAAGCTCATTTGCTGAAGTCATACCCGTTGTAACAATGCGTGACATTGGCATCGAAAGGCAGTTTGATCTTTATAATAAGTTAAAAGCATCAGGTCTACATCCGGTAGTTTTAGATTCGGGTGAGATATTAAAGGATCCGGAAAATGTTCTTCGCAAGCTTTGCAGTTCTGTCGGCATTCCATTTGATAAATGCATGCTTCAATGGAAGGCAGGACCGTTAAAGGAAGACGGGATCTGGGCGAAGTACTGGTATAGGAATGTACACTGCTCCACGGGCTTTGAAATGCAAAAGACAAGCAGCAGAACCCTCTCCGCTCACCTTAAACCGCTTTCGGAACAGTGCCTTCCTTATTATGAGAAAATGTTTGAAGTCTCAATAAAGGCGTAGGAACATTACTTCGTGATACCAAGATTTAGTTTTAATTAAACCATTCGGAAAAATGCATTGTCTTACAACTGAATTAAAAAATTAAAACATAAATGATGAAAAAAAATCTTTTAGTAATAACCCTTCTTATGCTAACGGCAATTTTGTTTACGAATAATGTATTCGCGCAAAAGGAAAGCAACAAGACACCTGAACAAATGGCTACAAAAATGGCTGACAGGATGAAGGAAAAACTCTCATTGACCGAAGACCAGTACAAGCAGGTCTACAATATGGCGTTAACTAACGCGCAGGACAGGATTAACAATAAGGAAAAGAATAAATCACTCGACAAAGAGTCACGTAAGCTGTTAAAGAAACAGAACAAGGAAAACTTCAGGAAACAGATGGAAGGAATTCTTGATAAAGACCAGATGACTAAGTTTCAGGAAATGAAAGGAAAGCATAAACATGATAAGAAAAATAAGGATGGGAAAAAGAAAGACAGAAAAAATAAGAAAGAGTTTAAATAGGTTCTTTCAAGAGAACGTAATGGAAGCCCGTGAAGCATAATTTCCGGGCTTTTTTTATTGTGTAAATCTAATTTTTCACTACTGAATTAAACTCAGTGATCTTTTCCTGTATCCAGACCTTATCAAATACATTCTTAGACTGCTGAATTTTGTGTTCAATGAAAGAAAGATTGATCTTTCTTGATCCGGTTCTCAGTTGTATCAGCTTATTCGTATAATTTACAAAATTAGTATGAAGGATCTTTCTGCTTTCTGATAATAGAAGATTATTCTTAAGAAAATGTTTGTATGCATCTATAAGTGACAATGCGGTTTCAAACTCTTCAAGCTCATAGCTGATTTTAAGCTGAAGATTCTTCATGTCAACCTTATAAACAAACTGATCAAACTTGATCTTATTAATATAGTTCAGTGCTTTCTGAAATGATTTTTTTTCAAAGAACAGAAGAGCGTAGCTGTAGTTCTCTACGCTTTCAACATGCTGGGGTAATAGATTCTTCGAATGGGTTTTTATGAAATTTCCCATGTAGTCAAGTTCCTTCATTGTTATGCAGTTCAGAAGAATATTCCTGTAAGTATCAAAGGGCAGATATTTGCTTGAGTCGGTTTTATAAAATCCGTTAGAGATATATATCCTGTATAGATCAAAGAGCTCCTTATTCACATCAAAGGAGATCTGCACACCCGAAGTAATCTTTAAGATACAGTATCCTATCAGACGCAGGTGAAGAAAACTGTTGTCATTTACACCAAGCTGCCTGGTATTATTTAAGAGGGAATTTTTAAATTCAAAATAATAGCTTTCATCATTAAAATATGTGTATGCCTTAAGAAGATTATAGTATGCTTCCACTATATGAACTTCCTCAGGCGAATTATTTTTTATATAAGAGATCAGTTTATCAAAATTAATGATGGATATAAAATCGGAAACAGTTTCAACATTTTTCGGAATATTGTATGAGCGGGAATATTGCAGAAGATTGTCGTTATGTTTTATGGATTCAAGAACGAAATAATGGAGAATGTGAACTATTCCTTTAATTAATTTTTCAGACTCTGTTATAACGATACCTTTCTTTAAAACCTTTTGTGTTAATAAATTCACGTAGAAGCTATCGGTTTCTATTCTGTAAGTATTTAAAAAATAGTTACTGTTGATATTAGAATTTGTTGTTAAAATCTTTTTTGAAAGTGCCATTCTCTTTCTGAACAAATCAAAGCATTCT
This sequence comes from bacterium, assembly GCA_034439935.1. Lineage (GTDB taxonomy): Bacteria > Bacteroidota > Ignavibacteria > Tepidaquicellales > Tepidaquicellaceae > JAGPCH01. The sequence goes on along the minus strand of JAWXBH010000005.1, from coordinate 30,512 downwards.
CTCTGGAATAACTCCTGTGTCAGATAAAACGAAGAATCAACATCGCTTTTTTGAATTCCTTCCTGCTTTAAAAATTGAAGTGCAGAATTCAATAAGTCTGAAATAAGGTTTCTGAATGTTGAATCATTGTATTCAGCTTTCCCGAATACTAATTTATAAATAACCTTCTTTGTAAAATTCTTTACTGAGTAATCCGGATGAAATTTGCGGAGAACAGTAAATAGCTTGATCAGTCTTGAGCGATTATTGAAGTACGGTGATTTTAAAAATTTGAAAAATCGCATTAGTTCCTTATCGGAAAAGGACTTAAGAAGGTTTATTATGTCATGTGTATACATTTTAAAAAGTTTTAAAATTTATTTTTCGCGACAGCTATTTTGATTTGCAAAGCAAAATATTCAATATTTAGTAGAAAATCAACATTTAAAGTGCACTTACACTTTAAGCTACATGAATTTTGACAATAAATTTTGCGACAAATCGAAATAAATTTCTTTGTAAGATATAATATCTATCGCTAATTTTGTTAAACAATAAGACAAGATCGAAAGGAGAGATTTAAAAATGAAAAAAATTTTCAAATCAATATTGTTAGTAATATTATTGGTAACTGCGTTTAACATATTCTCAGTTAACTATACCCAAGCTGCTCAATCTGATAAAAAGGATTTATTTGTTGTTGTCAGAACAATCGAAAATGGACACACATATATTAGTATATATACCGACAGCGGAGTTTTACTTTTCAAGGATATTGAATTATAAGGAACTTGAATTAAAAAGAAGTAGAAAGTTAACCGGGTCAAGAATTAAACAGAAAATTATATAGAAGATTATATATAGATTTTAAGGTATTAAATATACTGGAAGAGTTTAGAATTTACATCCCTCTCTTTCTCCTTTCACCGTTCAAAATTTGGGGTTGAACGGCCTTGAGGGATGTAGTTCTACTTATTGTTTGGGAGTCATATCTGAAAAGAGCTTTTTGGGTTAGCCACGAGTCTTACAAAGATAAATACAAAAAAAATTTTTGTAAAGTTTTTTGTCCCGTTTTTTTTTATTATATTCAACTCATAGTAATCCACTATTCTTGACATTTCCGCACTATAACACTTCATCTATTTCAAATTAAAATTAATTTAAATATTAAATAAGACGAAGTTATTTAAGTTAATGATATATTCGACATTTCAAAAATGGTTTTCAGAAAGAAAAATCGGCTGGCAGCCGTTAATTGTTTTCCTGATTGTTGCATTTCTGTTTTCTCAAACTACCGATCCCGTTCCATTACTTGGCAACATAAAAGCAATACTCGGAATAAATGAGCATCAATTTAAGCTGTTACTAAACCTTCCGTTATACCTCGCGCTGATAATCTTTTGGGTACTTGATAACAGAAAGCTTTTCCGGATATTTATAATTATTTATATTCTTTCCGACATGACGGTTTTTTTTATCTATGTATATAAACTTGTGAATACTATAGGAATGTTTCAGGGGGGATTAGGAGCATCTGATCTGCTGATAGATGCATTAACAATGTGGCTTATCAATATTATTCTGTTTTCTCTTTTATACTGGATCCTTGACAGCGGCGGACCTTATGCACGGATCAGGAACAGGAGAGAGAACATGGAACTGCTCTTTCCTCAATATACTTTAAACAATCCAGCTTTTAAAGAATGGAGCCCCGATATAATAGATTACTTTGCACTCGCATTCAGTACAAGCACAACTTTCGGACCTACTGATACGATGTTTCTTTCCAGAAGACTCAAATTTCTGATGATAGTGCAGGTGTTACTGTCACTGACCATTCTTACAATACTTGCCACAAGAGCTGTAACAATTATAAATTGAACCGAGTATTTTTACTTAACGGTGGGTAATTTTTTTTGTGAATTTCTCAGATCTGCTATGATATCTTCAGGAAAAGGGTAATCATTTTCAAATCTCAGATAAGCTACATGCAGATGTGTTTTGCCGGGTGCTAATATTGCCTTTCTTCCTGTTCTTCCTACTTCACCGATCTTATCCCCGGGAAGGACTATGTCCCCTGCCCTGACGTTTACTTCCGATAAATGTGAATAATAAAATATTCCGTCATTGCTCACATCAAAGATCTTGACATACTTACCGCCTCTTAAAAGCGATCCGACACTCCAGGTCGTATCCGTAGCAACGACAATTCCACCCGACATACTTACAACATCAACGGGACTTTTAGTCGAATCATCCATAAGATCTTTATTGCTGTCAAGGATCATAATATCATGTGCAGGATGACCCTTAGTATTGCTTCCCTGAAAATAATCATATCCCAGAACTTTGTAATCATTGCCATAATCCCTGTAACGAATTGATGTAAAATTTTTCAAAGGGAATACCCAGTCTTCTCTTTTTGAAGAGACTATGACACTGGTCCTGTAATATTTCCTAAGCTGGGCGTTGTACTCCTTCATTAATTCAACAGCATCTTCTTTATCAATTGTCGCATTGACAATTTTTTTATCCAGCTCATTCCATTTTTCAGATACATTTTTGTCATTCTGAGCTATGGAATTTTGGAAAATAAAGAGAAGGATTATTGAAAATAAAATATCACGCTTCATGGAAGATCATTTGTTTTTCTTTGCCATTAAATTTAAAGCGCTTCCCGATTTAAACCATTCAACCTGTTGCGCGTTCATTGTCTGATTTAAAACAATTTCATCGGTTGTGCCGTCAATATGCCTGACAACCATATTAACCTGCTGCCCCGGTGCAAGATCATCAAGAAGTATGTCCAACTTATCGTCTTCCTTTATTTTATCATAATCATCAGCATTAACAAATGTCAGCGGCAGCATGCCCTGCTTTTTGAGATTGGTCTCGTGTATCCTCGCAAATGATTTAACAATTATTGCCTTGCCGCCAAGATAACGCGGCTCCATTGCCGCATGCTCGCGTGAAGAACCTTCACCATAGTTCTCTTCCCCTATAACGACCCATCCGGCATTTTTTGATTTGTATAATCTGGCTGTTCTGGGAACCTCTTCATAGTTTCCGGTAATCTGATTCTTTACCGAGTTCATTTTTTCATTAAATGAATTTATCGCTCCAATGAACATATTGTTTGAAATGTTATCAAGATGTCCTCTGTATTTCAGCCAGGGACCCGCCATAGAAATGTGGTCTGTAGTACATTTACCTTTTGCTTTTAAAAGCACAAACAGATCTTTGTAATCTTCTTTCAAGTCGTGAGGTGCAAACGGTTCTAATTTCTGTAACCGCTGGCTTTCGGGATTTATTATGACTTCAATGTTGGTGCCTTCTTTAGCGGGAGCTTCATATCCATCCTCGCCTTTTAAAAAACCATGTTCCGGAAGTTCATTGCCGGTAGGTATGTCAAGTTTTATTTTTTCACCTTTGCTGTTTTCAATTGTATCAACCAAAGGATTAAAGGTCAGACTTCCAGCCAGTGCAAATGCTGTTACGATCTCAGGTGAAGCAACGAATGAATGCGTTGCGGAATTTCCGTCGTTCCTTTTGGAGAAATTCCTGTTATATGATGTTATGATTGAATTCCTTTCACCTTCCTTTACATCGTGACGCTTCCATTGACCGATGCACGGACCGCAGGCGTTTGCCAGCACAAGTCCGCCGACCTTCTCAAATATCTCAAGTTGTCCGTCCCTTTTAATTGTAGCATGGATCTGTTCAGAACCCGGAGTTATGGTAAATTCCGATTTAACTTTAAGTCCTCTTTCAACTGCCTGTCCGGCAACTGAAGCTGCTCTTTCCATATCCTCGTATGATGAGTTAGTACAGCTTCCTATCAGTCCGACTTTCAGCTCTTCAGGATAATTGTGTTCTTTTACCGCATCTTTAAATTTAGAAATTGGCCATGCAAGATCGGGAGTATATGGTCCGTTTACATGAGGTTCCAGTTCAGTTAGATTTATTTCAATTATTTCATCATAATATTTTTCACTTCCTTCATCAGCTTTTAAATAATCCTTCAGCTCTTCAGCAAGCTTCGCAATATCCCCTCTCTCGGTTGCTACAAGATATCTGAACATTCTTTCATCATAAGGAAACAGCGAAGTAGTAGCTCCGATCTCCGCACCCATATTGCAAATTGTTCCCTTACCGGTGCAGGAGATCGTGTCTGCTCCTTCACCAAAATATTCTATGATGGCGCCGGTACCGCCTTTTACGGTAAGTATGCCTGCTACTTTCAGTATTACATCCTTTGGTGATGTCCAGCCCGACAGTTTTCCTATTAATTTTATTCCGAAGATCCTTGGGAATTTTAACTCCCACGGCATGCCAGCCATTACATCCACCGCGTCAGCACCGCCTACACCAATTGCGATCATTCCAAGTCCACCCGCGTTCGGCGTATGTGAATCAGTTCCTACCATCATTCCGCCGGGGAATGCATAATTCTCCAGTACAACCTGGTGAATGATCCCTGCTCCGGGTTTCCAGAAGCCTATTCCGTATTTGTTAGACACACTTGAAAGAAAACTATATACTTCCCTGTTATCACCGTATGCACGAAGAAGGTCATCCTTAGCGCCAACTTCCGCTTCAATCAAATGGTCGCAATGCACTGTAGTCGGAACTGCAACTTTCGGTATTCCTGCTGACATGAACTGAAGCAATGCCATCTGTGCTGTCGCGTCCTGCATTGCCACACGGTCAGGTCTGAAGTCTGCAAAAACTTTTCCTCTTTCGTAGGGCTTTGAAGGCTTCTTCCAAAGATGCGCGTATAGAATTTTCTCGGTGTATGTCATCGGACGATCCAATAACTTCTTTGCATCGTCAACCTTATTTTTAAAACCTGCATAAAGGTTTCTTATTAATTCAAGATCAAATATCATTTTCTGATTGTCTATTTATTGTAATAAAAAATTTTAATTTGTATAAATGAGATCTTCTTCTTTCAGCAGATCAAGTCCTTTGAATCTGAGTAACAATTGAGCTACGGTTACAATATCCTTCTGGCAGTATTTCTTTATCCGTTCAACATCCTTTTCGATCCAGTATGTGCTCCAGACCTGGCTTCCGTCAATGTCATCCTTTGGAGTGCTGATTCCAAATACTGCTGCCAGCAAATTAAGCGACGTGTAGCTTTTGTAATCTCCAAACTTCCAGATCTCCATTGTATCCAGCAGTCTCACCTCCCACGGCTTCTTTCCTGAATTATTCAGTATATCCGGAATAGGAATTCCGTTGATCAGACATCTTCTTGCAATGAAAGGATAATCAAATTCCTTTCCGTTGTGAGCGCATACAGAATGTTCTTCTGAAATGTAATGTTTGTCAAGCATTTCCGTCAGATCAGTGAGAATAACTTTTTCATCGTCACCGTAAAACGATTTTAAACGGAAATTGTAGCCGCCATTGACAGGCACAAGACATCCTGCAGATATGCAGACAATTTTACCGAACTCAGAATAGATACCTGCCCGGTCATAAAGTCCGGATGCAGTCTGACCATCCTTAATGTGATACTGCATTTTTTTTGACCAGAGGGCTTTCCAGTTATCGCTCAATTCTTCGAAGGTAGCATATTGCGGAACGGTTTCGATATCGATTATCAAAACATTTTTTAAATCAATGTTAGTAAGCATAGTGTCGTTTGTTTTGGTTTATAAAATATTAATATGGCATCTGTCAATCTTTACTAAAGTTGTTTCTGAAATTATTTTAAATTGACCGGTAAAAGTAATTCGCTCAACTTTTCCGCATCAGTAACCGGAAGACTGCAGACGTAATTCTCGCATACATAAGCAGCCGCATTTTTATTGTCCGCAATAATATTTGAAATAAATGCCGAAACTTTCTCAAGCTCTTTGCCGGAGTGCATTACGACTTTATTTGGAATAAATGTCTGATCAATTGTATTTTTTAACTCTATGAATTTTTTGTCATCAGCATTGCCGGAAAGTATTATTTCCTTTGGTGAATACAGGTAAAAGCTAAGATCACAAAGCATTTGCGGGCTTGAGAATGAAAGCTTGCTCAGATCATTTGAAAACAGCTTCAGACTTCGTTCTGCTTTTTCGATCATATCCTTATCATCTGTAATGAAACCGATCCGGAGAAGATTCATTATCTGAATTGAATTACCCGAGGGCTCAGCTCCGTCGTATGTATCCTTGGTCTTTAGTACAATATCTTTTCCTTCACCGCTCACATCAAAGAATCCTGCATTTTCATTATCATAAAATTTATCAATGCAGATCCGGTTAAGCTCAATAGCGAATGTAAGATATTCCATTTCGAAACAGCTCTCATACATTCCGATCAGTCCTGAGATCAGGAAGGCATAATCCTCAAGTGTTCCGTCTATCTTTGATTCACCGTCCCTGAACCTGTGAAGCAGGGTTTTACTTTCCTTCCTGTAAAGATTTTTTTTAATAAAGCTGACCGCGGATCTTGCAGCCGCAAGGTATTCTTCATTTTCAGTAACGCTGTATATCTTAGCAAGCGCAGTGATCATCAGCCCGTTCCACGATGTAAGTATCTTATCATCAAGGAAAGGATGAGGACGTTTATTTCTTTCATCGAGTAGCTTTACTCTTGAATCATCAATTATCCTTGCTATCTCTTCCGGGGTTTTATCGAACTGTTTTGCGGTATCAAAAAGATCATTGGCAATGTAAAGAACATTCTTCGTTCCGAAAACTTCATGAGGATCATTTATTGTATTACCGTGATGCTCAATTCCAAAATAGAAATTAAATATCTTTGAATCATCCTTACCAAGGATCTTTTCAATTTCATCCTTCTGCCACAGATAATTCGCGCCTTCTTCCTTTTCGTAAGGCTTGCTTTCATCAACAGCGCTCTCGGCATCCTCTGCTGAATAGAATCCGCCGGCATTATGATGAAGATTGCTGAGGACATACTGAGCGGTATCTTCAGCTACAAATAAGAAAAACTTATTCTTTGTGATAAGGTAAGTATCGACATAAGCGGAAACAAGCTGCGCCTGATCATAGAGCATCTTTTCAAAATGCGGTACCCGCCAAATATTATCAACGGAATACCTGTGAAACCCGCCGGCGAGATGATCATACATTCCGCCTTCGAACATTTTTTTCAGTGTAAAGGTAACTATGTCAAGAGCGTGAAATTCATTTGTATGATAATAATGGTCAAGCAGGAAATTAAATACTACCGGTCTGGGAAATTTATTCCCGCTTCCAAATCCTCCGTATTCATCATCATAGATATCCTGTATCTGCTCGTAAGCATTCGAAAGTATCTCTTTATTCAGAACCGGCGCTTCACCTGCGGCTGCCTTAGCATCTATTGCCTGCTGCAATCTTGAAATTATCTTATCACCGCTTTCGATGACTTCCTTTTCTTTATTGATCCAGACTTCGTGGATCTGCGTGATGACATCTTCAAATCCTGATCTTCCGTATTTAGCTCTCGGAGGAATGTATGTCGCGCCGTAGAACGGCTTCAGCTCAGGAGTCAGGAACATGCTCATGGGCCATCCGCCTGAACCGGTGATTGCCTGCAACGCTGTCATATAGATCCTGTCAACATCAGGTCTTTCCTCGCGGTCAACTTTCACATTAATAAAATATTCATTCATCAGATCTGCTATCTCTTCATTCTCAAAGACTTCCCTTTCCATCACATGACACCAGTAGCATGCTGAATATCCGACACTTAGAAATATCGGCTTATTTTCTTTTCTTGCCAGGGCGAATGTTTCTTCATTCCAGGGATACCAGTTAACGGGATTGTAAGCATGCTGTAGCAAATAAGGGGATTTTTCTTTGATGAGTTCATTCATTTTTTAATTTACGAAAAATCGGTGAGTGATGAAGTGGATTTATTTAGTTTAAAACAGAATGGAATGTTGTCAAATCTAAAGCCTGCATTTTATTGAAACGAAATTACTCTTTTTTAGATTTGACAACTTTAATTTGAAAAATTTAATACGTAAAAATTATTTTTATTCTTGATTTTTAAAAGGGGCGGTAACTTTGTAAAGTTTTTTTTAAATTAAATTGAAACGAAAATGTTATGAAAAGCAATTTTGATAAAGACTGTATTGTTAACAGCAATAATATTTATTTCTTTTTGCAAAAATTCTATGTCGCAAGAACTTTGTTCAAAAGGTCTTATAGGTCAATGGAGGGGAAATTATAGTTACGTAAATGAAGCAAACGGTGGCAGTTCAGCAATAATGAACATTTTTGAACCCCAAGGTGGTTATGCCAAATTAGTATTACATCAGGAAATAGAAGTTTAGATTAGTATCCAGTAATCGCGAATTGTAGTCCGGGTTTACTTGAATGGACAAATCCATCTGGTTACTATGTCTTAAATGTTAATGTAAGTAACAATAGAATTGATGGTATGTTTTATAGAGCAAACGGAGTTGCATTGTACCAAGTTCTTCAAGTTCTTCAAGTTCTTCTTACTCTAAATTACCTTCTTGTAATCACAAATCATATTGTTTAATTTTGTGTGAGAGTGGTAAATCTTTTGTTGTAAAGATGAAATTTAAAGAAGTATTGAAATTAATTAAAAAGGATGGGTGGTATTTTGTAAGACAAGTTGGAAGTCATCAACAATTTCATCATATAACAAAGAAAGGAACTGTAACTGTTGCAGGAAAACCAAACGAAGAAGTTCATCCAAAAACTCTCAAAAGTATCCTAAGTCAGGCAAAAATTAAAAAATTAAATTTATGAAAAAAGAATTTTTAATAATAATTGAAAAAGGGAAAAACAATCTAAGTGCTTATGTTCCTGATTTGCCAGGCTGTATTGCAACTGCTGAAACAGAAAAAAAATTGTTAAAACTTATTGAAGAAGGTATTGAATTACACATCGAAGATATGAAACAAAGAGGTTATAAAATCCCAACACCAACCACTAAATCAGCAAAAATAGAAATTGCAGCTTAAAACTTTGAATCTTTATCAGAGTTCTCAATTTATGCCGTCGTTGGAGTTGCTTCATCCTCCAACGATAATTCACAGAGCCAATCGGCTTCGACAGGCTCTGCTAATAAATTATCACGCAACTTCCATTTTTAAATACCTTCGTTTTTAGTTTACGAATTTTCTTTCCCATTTACGGAATATCCTCAATATGAATAATATCTTTTCTTGGAGTCTATGTGACCTCGTGGTTTAATGTTTTTGCTCTTCGTCATTTAAGCTTTTACCAAGAACATTAAGACACAAATATATAAATGTTTTTTTTCAAATCTAAAAATATTTATTGTTAGTGACGAATTTTGTTCTTAACTTGCTCAAAGATTAATTATGAATTCCGAAACTGAAATCTCACAGGGCAAGCTGCTTTTGTCAGCTCCCTTTCTCGGCGACGTGTTTAACAGAACTGTTATACTTCTCACAGAGCATGATACAGAAGGATCTGTCGGCTTTATTTTGAATAAACCCACAGACCTTAAGCTTCACGAAGTGATCGAGGACTTTCCTGAATTCGATGCAAGGGTTTTCGCCGGCGGACCGGTGCAGTATGACGCATTAAATTTCATTCACAAAGCAAATGATGTTCTTGAAGGCGGAGTGGAGATTACAAACGGCGTATTCTGGGGAGGTAATTTTGAACTTTTGAAAATTCTTATCTCAAATGGAAGTCTTGATCCGCAGGACTTTAAATTTTTTCTCGGCTATTCAGGATGGGGAAACGGACAGCTTGAAAATGAAATGAAGCATAACTCGTGGTATCTGAGTGCTTCGTCGATAGAAAATATTTTCAATAATGATTCTCCAAAATTATGGAGCCATGTTCTGAGATCCATGGGTAAGCAGTATAGGGTGATTGCTTCCTTCCCGGAAGATGCAAGTCTCAATTAATTTTTATTAAGAGTATTAATCACATCCGTCCAAAATAAACAAAAAGCTTGCTCCGAATTTCACTAATGATCACGAATTAGAAATATTATCACTAATTTTTAAAACAGAATTAACATAAATTTATTTGGACAGCATAAGTAAATCTTAAAAGGGTTATTTAAAGATTGGACGGCAATGAGTATAAATCAATAAAAAAAAGATCAGAACTCTCTGCATTCAGCTTTGAATTCTGATCTTAACTTTTGTTCGCTATAATTATTTCTTACTTAGTCTTCTCGTTACTTCCTTTTGAAACCCCGGTGTTGTTATTCTTATCATCACTGCTGCCCGATTTAACGGTTGAATTGCTTCCGCCATTATCGCTTCCCTTAGTTGTATCATTGCCGGTGTTTCCGTTATTTGAATTGGTATTATTATCACTGCTTCCTTTATAGTCTTTCAGATCATCCTGCTGTTTGGTCTGCACTTTTTTCTTTGGTGGAGTACCTTTCTTTGTGTTTGGAGGTGAAGTGTTCTTTTCATTACCGTTACTTTTTACTGTACCGCTGTTATTTTCCCTGTTTGTATTTAGATTACCTTCGGTTGTTTTTGTACCGTTCTTTATGGTCATTGGATTCTGTTCATTATCTGTATAAGACTTAACTTTCTTATCATTTACTTCAACAACCTTTGGCGTTATCTTAACGCCTGCTTCCTTTGATATTACTTTTACATCAGGTCCGTTATATTTAATGTTAGGTTTACCCGGATCGACAAAAACGCTCGATTTTATTTTAGTAGAGTTCTTAAGAATATCCGCAGTCTCTGAAGCTGATACGATTGTATTCTTTGTCACCTTTTTTGTAAAATTTCCTTGTCCCTGGAAAATCCAGTTCGCGGAAACATGTGCGTAAGTATAATTTGTACAAACCTGATTCCTGTGATCTCTCCAGTAAAGTCTCGGACAGGTAGGATACCAGCCTACATAATTTCCATAACCTCTCCAGTTCACCCAGTTACAAGCCCAGGCATTTCCCGGCATCCAGATCCATCCGTAAAAATTGCTGAAGTACCATCTTCCGTAATTATAAGGAGCCCAGCCCCAACTGTAATCCGAGACCCACATCCATCCGTAATTTGAGAATACCCATCTTCCTTCACTGTAAGGATTCCATGTGTTTGTTGCGCAGAAAGGTCTCCAGATGTAAATGAATTCATTATCGTAATAATAATTAACTTCATATTCTTCACCTGTTCCTTCGCTAAGATCCCTTAGAAAGTCTGACTTCTTCACTTTTATCCAGTCACCCTCATCGGAAAGACTGTCGAACTGTTGTTTGTATGCAAGGTTTGAATCGAGAAGATTTTCGGTTTGATCGATGCTGTCAATGAGAACCGAACTTCCATTGTCAGAAGGAGTTTGCTGAGCTACACTGCAGCTTCCTGAAAATAAAACAAATAACATTAAAGCTAAAACCCGAAAATTAATTTTTTTACGTGACATTGATTTATCCTCAATTTAAATGTTTATTCAAAGACTTCGGAAAAACACATTAACACTTTTAATTAAATTATAATGATGTTGAATCTGATCCGAGATATTTCTTTCAGAAGTCCTTAATATGAAAATTGTTTATTAGATTCCGCCCGTATTTAGAGCAAACTATAGACAAAATACTTTTACCGAAAGTTTAATGTGATCAGAAGTCGAATTTATCAATAAGAGTATCATCGATGAACACACGTATCTGGAATTTATCTGTAGTCTTTACATTACCGTTGGATTCTGTGATGCTAGTTGAGCTTCTGTATCCGTTCATCATAACCTTCTTGCCTCTGTACATTCCGCTCTTTTCAAAGTTGTCTCCGATAAACGGGAAAGCACCTGTGACCACTGTCGAGTCGTTGATCTTGCAGACAAACTCGTCGCCGAGTGCCGCAGTCTTTGTAACCTTTACATTCCATCCTGCATTTCCGTCACCTGGCTTGTACATGCTTGATTGTGTTGACGAACATCCTGCAATTACCACAACTAAAAAAATCGTGTATAAAAAGTATTTTAATTTCATTTTAAGTCCTTTCGGTATTAGTTTGATTAATTTAAAATAAATATAATAGGTGTATTATTAAAGTTCTTTTGATTTGGGATTTTTAAACTTATCAACTTTGAACTTTCAACTTTTAACTTTCAACTTATTAACTTTCAACTTTCAACTTATTAACTTTCAACTTTTAACTTTTAACTTTATAAACTTTATAAACTTTATAAACTTTGAAACTTTATAAACTTTAAACTTTACAAACTTTTTACAATATTATTACAACTCTTAAATTCAATCTTATGAAACTCTTTACAATTTTTCTCCTGCTACTTTTAGCCCTAACTTTCAAAACAATTTACTCTTCACAGGCGGACAATCCGCAGGTCGATTCTACTATTGCCGCATTCATGACAAAGTGGGATCTTCCGGGAGGCTCATTCACAATGGCTTACGACGGAACAGTCCTTTATTCCAAGGGCTATGGACACGCTGATATTTCAACAAATGAACCGGTAACTACCAACAGCATATTCAGGATCGCCAGTTGTTCAAAACCTTTTACCGCGATTGCGATAATGCAGCTTATCCAGCACGGTCATCTTCATCTTACCGATACAGTGTTTGGTTCTAATGGTATTCTCAACCAGCCACAGTACCAAACCATACTTGACCCGGATGTGCTTAACATAACAATTGAAAATCTTCTTGAACATACCGGCGGCTGGGATGCCGACTCAACAGGCGACCCGATGTTTATGGCTGTACAGATAGCTCAGTGGGCAAATGTTACGCCGCCTGCAATGCAGGAATCAATTATTGAATATACACTTTCTCAGATGGAGCTTACTTATACTCCGGGCACAACTTACTTCTATTCAAATTTTGGATTCTGCGTTCTCGGAAGGGTTATTGAAAAGATCACAGGACAAAATTATGCCGCCTATGTTAACCAGCACGTTCTCATTCCTTCCGGCGCAGGAACAATGAAGCTCGGAAAAAACCGAGTGGGTGACAAGCTTCCCAATGAAGTTCATTATTACGGATGTCCCGGTGAGACCACAGCAATTTCTGTTTATGGCAATGGTGACATTGTACCGTTTCCTTACGCGGGATTTAATATCGAAGCAATGGATTCACACGGTCAGTGGGTAGCATCCTCACAAGACCTTGTTAACTTTCTTACGGCGGTTCACAGGGACAAGCTTATCACACAGCACTATTATAATATAATGGTAACACCGCCGGCAGTCAATCCTGGTTACGCAAAAGGCTGGGGCGTAAACGCAGGAAACATTTTTCACGTAGGGAGTCTTCCGGGAACAATTTCGGAAATTGTAAAAGCTACGAACAAATACGAATGGGCACTTGTATTCAACAAGAGAAATGTAAACTCCGATGATATCTATACTGATCTCGATGATCTTGGCTGGAATATTCAGAAATTTCTGCCGCCTTCACTAATAGACAGTTGCATAGTGACCGGTCCTGACAATGTCGGCATAAATGAAAACTCAGTTTATAAAACAACATTCAATTCACTCGACTGGGAAATCTTCAGCTATAATGGTGCTCAGGCTTCACTGGTATCCAGCAATGCCGACAGCATTGTTGTTAATTCAGGTCCGACTCCGGGCAACTACACTGTTTATAAATTAAGCAATGACACAGATCATATCGCGTTGTGCAGTCTGAATGTCAACATAGACGCCGCGTCGCCGGTTGAGCTTGCCTCTTTCAGCTCTTCGGTAAATCAGAGAAATGTCATGCTTCAATGGAGCACTTATAATGAAGAAAATAATTCAGGATTTGAAATTGAAAGAAGAAGCCTTAATGATCAGAGTATTACCTGGAATAAGATCGGCTTTGTAAATGGTAATGGAACATCAGGCAATCAGAATGATTATAATTATAATGATGTCAATGTAAATTCGGGCAGGTATAAATATCGTCTTAAGCAGATCGATTACAACGGCAATTATCATTATTATGAACTGCAGAATGAAGTCGCCATAGGAACACCGGACAATTATTCTCTTTCACAAAATTATCCTAACCCGTTCAATCCTTCAACAAAGATCAATTTTGATATCGCCGGATCAGGTACAGTAAAAATTATAATTTATGATATTAACGGAAAAGAAGTAAAGACTCTTGTTAACGGATTCAGGGAAGCAGGATATTATACTGTTGAATTCAGCGCTTCGGAATTTACAAGCGGAATTTATTTCTGTAAAATGGAATCCGGAAGCTTTATGATGACCAGGAAGATGTTGCTGTTGAAATAATTATCAATTATTAATTGTCAATTATCAATTATCAATTATCAATGTCTAACCGGGATCAAATTGCAAATCCCGGTTTGAACATTGACCAAATCTAAAATCAAACCTTTCGTTACATTCAGGGTTTGACAATGCTTACGAACCCAACTGAATTATTAAAAGTAATAAGAAGATCGCTCACATCCGTGAAATAATCACCATTCACATCCGTATTAACATAGCCTGAAGCAAAGTTCACTGCGTCATTGTAAACCCCAACGACATCAGAAACATCAATGCTACCGCTCTGATTAATATCTCCGCTGAACAAGCCGTACCTTAACGGACTTGTATCCACCTGCTTTTGATTATTTCCGAAAGCTTGTGACGATGCTGTCGTAAAATTGAATGACAATGCATTCGAAACAAATGTTTCACCCCCTGCCTTGCTCCATGTCTCAATTGAATTTCTGTGTTTGGCAACAATGTAATATCTCTTTCCATTCTGAGCAAGCGTAAACTTTACCGAAGCGCCGCCGTTGGTATTCAAAAATGTCTTTGAAGAATCCCTGACAATGTATGGAGATATTGTATCACGTAGCAATACCTTTACAGTATCGCGCCTTGTTGTATCCGCGGCAGGAATATAAAATCCCTCTATGAATATGTTAAGACTTAATGTCTGTGAAGGTCTGAAAATACTATTAAAATTATTTGCATACTCATATACGCCGCCGCACGTTGCGACCTTGTCCCAGTTGACGGACCAGTCCATCATTCCTCTTAATGAGGGATAAGCGCCAAGTGTAGTATATTTAGCAGGCTTTGGTGAAATTCCGCGAAGATAATTTATCGCAGACTTTACAGAATCAGGAATCACATATCCACCGCCTGCAGCGTTTGTACAAGCCGGTAGTCCGACAGCTACCTTATTTGCCGGCAGCCCGTTAAAGAATCCTCCCGCTGTATTAAATCCCCGGATCACCGCTTCGGTCTGCGAAAGAATAAAATCAACCGTCCCCTGTTCATAGATATTCCCGTCTATGCCGTACATACTCCCGCTGTTGTAAAGCTGAACATGAAGAACATCAAGCGAGTCACGAAGTGCATTAATTACCGGAAGGTATGCTCCCCATATTCCCCCGTATGCTGACATTCCACCCTGAACATAAGCAGTCTCCGGCGCCATTGTCAGCATCATCTTTCTTCCAAACTGCACCCAGTAAAGATCCATTATCTTTCTTACAGCATAGATGAGATTAATTGTCCTGACATCAGTGGGATTTGCTATCGTTCCTCCGGTGATCATTAGCGAAGCTCCTTCAAGATCAATGTCGAGTCCGTCAAAATTATATGTTGTAATGATATTCATCATTGAAGAAATGAAGATGTTCCTTTGATTTGTATCGTTCAGTGTGACCGGATCATTCGCACCTCCGATCGAGATGATGACTTTCTTTCCGCGCAGATGCATTGTATCGATCTGTTTTTGCAAAGTTAACTGCGATATGCCATCCGGTGTAAAGGTCATATTATAAGATGTTCCCGACTGCGGAACCGCGAATGCAACTGGTATGATGTTGTAGCTTGTATCAATTTGCGTCAGCGGAATGTAAGGACACTGAAAGTCGTTCCAGTTCTGCCAGTAGCCGATCAGCGCCGGGCTTTGAGCAAATGAAGCTGTAGTAAATAAAAACATAATTGAAGCAACAATAGAGTAAATATTTTTTTTCATCAGAAAAGTTTATTTATAATTATAAAATTTTGTTTGGGGATTTTTGTCGCAGGTGCTTGTGTAAAAATTAATTTCTTAGCTGTGAACTTCCAACACAACTTAATAAATTCCCTTAATAATTAATACAAATAATAAAGCAGGGTTCAATTTCATAATTGAACCCTGAACTTTTAACAATATCAAAACCTGAATTCAGAATTTAATATCTCCCAATCCCGGTTCACACTCCTTTTAATTAATTAAGGAATTACTTTGCTCACAAAATTGACCGAATTATTATAAGCTATCACAAGGTCAGCGACATCGGTAAAATTATCGCCATTAGCATCAGTAGTGACATATCCTGAAACAAAAGTATTTGCGTCATTGAAGATATTTGTAATGTCAGTTACATCGACAGAACCATCTGCATCCACATCTCCGCTGAAGAAACACCATCTTCCCGATTTTAAAACTTCATTGCTGCCAAATGCCTGTGACGATGCTGTCGTAAAATTGTAAACTGTAGTCTGTCCTGAAGTAAAGCTCAGAGGCACACTGCTCCATGTTTCAATTGAATTTCTGTGGATCGCCTGAACATAATAGCTTCCGGTAAGTGCAACTGTATAATTAAACACAGCATTACCTGAGCTGTTTAAATTTGCTTTTGCAGTATCTATCAGAGCATAAGGCGGGGAGCTGTTACGTAAATTAATTTTCACAGTATCGGATACCTGAATTGTTCCATTCCAGAATCCCTCTATACCAATTGTCGCGTTCAATGAAACCGCAGGCGGATTTGTATACCCTACTTTTATTCCGTTACCAAAGCTTGTTACCCAGACTTCATTGAAATTATAAGGATTGTAAAAAATTCTCTCCGGCTGTCTGAAATGATATCCTGATACCTGCGTGAACACAGGCGTTCCGGCGTTAATATTATTACTGTACCAAAGTCCTTCTACCTCCGTGCTCATATACATTTCATCTGGATTGACAGGGCTTATCGTGCATGAACCGACCCTGTCAAGGTTTTTTATTCTGACCCAACTGATTCCCCTGTTCACAGTTTTATACAAGCCCCCCAGCCCGTTAGGAGGTCCGCCCCATCCGCTGAAGACAGATGCATACCAGGTGTTTTGATTTACATCGTGCGGATCCACTATCACGTCCTTTGTCCAGTATAGCATTCCCGAATGTGATCTGTCTATCCAGCTCGTACCTCCGTTTGTGCTCAGAAACACACCCGAGCTTGCTGTGAAAGTGCCGCCTGCATTACGTCTTCCCGAATAAGAACACAGCAGATTACCGTCATTCAAAACTTTGATATTAAACGGATGCCCTTCTGTTCTCGGAGGATTGGTAACTTTAGCCCAGGTAGAAGCAGCTCCGTTCTGAATATTACTTGAAACAAATATGCCTCCTGCTGTGCTGTGAATCACACTTGCATACATCTGATTTGTATTGTTCGGATTAATGCTTAAGCCGATGACTGCATCCCCAAAGCTGTGCAGCGTCTGCCATACAAGCCCCTTATTTGTTGAAAATAAAATACTTCCTGTAGCTCCGTCAATTCTCGCATCAGTAAGATATGTACTTTGATACATATCGTGTGCGGATGATACGGCACCGTATATGTTGCCGTTCACCGGATGCTTAACGGACTGATACATTGAATTGAAGGTATGCCCTGAATAATTAAATGACCAAGTAAGACCTCTATCAGTCGAGCGTGTTCCGCGAATGTCGGAATAAGAACCGAAGATATTATTTGTATCACTCCAGGTAAGCCACCAGCAACTTGTGTTCTCAAGTCCGGTAGTTCTGTAATACTTGCCAATGGGAGTAAGTGTATTCATCGGATTCTCATCGGCAGGATTTACATAAGCTTGCTTCCAGGTTGTACCGCCGTCAGTGGTAAGATGCGGAAAGCCTAGATCGGTAATCATTACTTTATTTGTATCAGTAGGTGAGACATCAAATCCAAGTGCGTATTCACCGTAAGACCATTGTCTGTCTCCGCCTTGACCGGACCATCCGGTAAAAACGTTTTGGTTGTTGGAAGTTAACAGAACGCTGGTCCAGGTTGTGCCGCCGTTTAAAGTTTTGTAAATGATGGGGTCACCTGCGTTGCTGCCTCCGGCTGTGTAAGCAACATTTATGTTGCTTTTTGACATTGCTACAAAGAACGGGTGATGGGTTGAATTAATGCCTGAGGTTTTTAATGTCCATGAAGGTTGACCCCAGTCTATCGAATAGATGCTTTGGTAGCTGTAATGATCAGCTCCTGTCACACCGGGATAAACATCACCATTGCCAAGTGTTACACAGAAAAATCTTACTGTTGCATTTTTTTTAGCACCGGCAAATGAAACCATTGCTTCCGTTGAAGGAACTATCACTCCTGATAGTGAAAATGAAACGCCTGAATTTACTGAAACCAGAACTCCGTTATCAAGCCCTGCATATATATTTGCACCATCGAAGAATGCTCCGGCTACATAGCATCCGTTGGCATTATTGTATTTTTGTGTAAAGGATGTTCCTCCGTTTGAAGAATAATACAAGGTCGTATAGCTTGAGATCAGGATATTATTGGAGTTGTTAATGTCACTATTCAAACTGTATGCTTCGCCAAATGTTGGATCTGAAACAAGAGGATTCCAGTTAACTCCCCCATTGGTGGTTTTGAAAGGTGTCCTAAGATCTCCTTCGAAATTCACACAATACATTATCATAGGATCATTGGTGAACTGAACTTTTGCACCGTTATTCCCTATCATTTCACGGTAATCGACTTCATTCCAGGAAACACCAAGATTTGTAGTATGAAATAGTTCACTCATGTCGCAGCTTATGAATATCTCGTTTGAATTATGGGGACTGAAACTTGGCGAGAACAACGCCCCGCCTCCCCCATTTCCCTTTGAGGTCCAGGTGTTGATCTGTGAATGTAGTAAATGTGTTGGAATGCTAAAGATGAGGAAAATTAAAAATGCTGTTGCTGAAATTTGTCCGGAAGTTTTCATGAGAGTAAAAGTTTAGATTAAAACTAAATTCGGTTAACTTGGGGAATGAATATTATCGATTTTTTGGAAGAGAAGAAAGGAGGTAAAAATTATTTTTAAATTTGAAAAAAATAATTTTTACAATGAGGAATGATTTTAAACAGGCAATAAGTCTCTCATACTATTAGTATAAGTGAATTATTAATTATTACAATTACATTTGCCTGAAAATAAAGGGAAGCCAACTATGCTACATTATTCCGGATAAATATCTACAAGCACATAACCGTCAAAAACCATAATCCACCATACATCCGCTACGCAGAGTCTTTCGACGGTATAATTAGCAGTGTTAGACGAGTTTGCCTGATTAGGCGAAGGATTTTCATCGGCAGTCAGAGAAGAGATTTGAAGAAAAAACGAAAACAAGAAGACAAGAACAGCAGTCGTGATTTGAGATTTGAGTTTCATATTGGTCCCCCCTTTAATTAGTTTGGTCACTTGTGACTTATACAAAATTACTCAACCTGCTTTCACCGGACAAAGAAAATAAATCCATATTGTCCTGAAAAAACCACAGCACTAATGTCCCGAGTTTGTTAAAAAACTTGTTTATCTACAAAAAAATGGATATTTTACAATCCAAAACTTTTTAACGATGTCCCCAAATCGAATCTATTTAAAGTATGAATCATAAAGCATTCGACATTTTAAAAACGTTTTCTAAAGAGGATATAAAATCTTTCACAAGCTTTCTTAACTCTCCTTTTTTTAAAATAAGAGAAAATGTATTCAAGCTATACAATCTGCTGAGGGTATTTCATCCCCATTATAATTCCAAATCTCTGACGGATGAATGTCTGTATTTCAGGATCTATCCGGAAAAACCTTTCAATGGTTCAACAATGAGAAATCTGTTTTCTGAACTCACAGCCGCAATAGAGTTGTACTTGTCACAATTGAATTTCAGCAGAAGAAAATTTTCCGTTAATGATTTTCTTTGTGATGAATTGTTCAAAAGAAATTTGGGAAGTATGGTGGAAAATAATCTCAAAAAATCTGAAGAGATAATTAAAAGCAGGAAGGAATTTTCAGCCGAATATTTACTTGACAGCTTCAGGCTGACAACTGACAAGTTAAACTTTCTCACATTAGACAAACCACGCTCAAACAGTATATACATTGACAGACTTAAGGAGCTTCACTGTGAAAGAAGCCGCTATATTACTTATATATATGTAAGGGAGATGATAAAAGGGTATGATAATATTCTGACTCTTGAGAAGACATTTAATGTGGATATGGAAAATAATTTTATACTGGATATATTCAGTAAAATTAATTTTCCGACTCTCGTAAACTTTCTCGCGGATAATTCAGAAGAAAAAATATTCAAACATTTCTTCGAAGTATACCATGCAATGCTTAATGCATTTGTTAATGTGGAAAATGATAAATACTATTTTGAATACAGAAAGTCATTTAACAGGAATACAAAATATCTTGATGTAGATGAACGAAGATTTCACACCGGCAGGCTTATAAGATATTGCATGAAGAAGAGCATGGAAAAAAATTCAGCTAAAAAATTCAACGAAGAGCTTTTGGATCTTTATGACGAAATAATACAGAAGGAATATTATCTGTCGGATTTGTCGACTCACCTTCCGATAGAATTGTTCAGATCTGCGCTAAACCACAGTCTCAAAATGAAAAAATTCAAATGGGCGATCTCATTCATAAACAGATCCAAGAAAAAGCTTCATCCTGATAATAGAGATAATATGTATCATTATTCCTGTGTCAAGTATTATTTCCATACCGGAAAATATGAGAAGGCAAATAAACATTTTCAGAATATTCAGCTTACTCACTTTATGCTTAAGATCGATCTTAGAAATATTATGCTTAAAACATATTATGAACAGCAGAATTATGAAAGCGCGATTTCTCTGATCGATACTTACAAACATTTTCTTACTAATGATATAACTCTTTCTTCACTGGAGAAAAAACGAAATAAACAATTTGTAACGACAGTTCAGAAGATGATTGAATACAGAAATTCCTCGAATCCGCTCGCAATGATAAATGTGGAAAAGTATATCGAAGAGGAATTACCGGAAAAAGAATGGGTGATCGATAAGATGATGGAGCTTGAAAAGAAGTATTACAAATCAGCTTAATTCAATTTTGCTATAACTTGGTTTTACCGTCAGTTTCTTTTGCTCTTAGATAATAAGTTTTCATTATAAGCGAGGGATCGAAAAGTGCGGACTGCTTTGAAGAAATTTTTATGTTGTTCCATTGCCGCGTAGGATAAATTTTAATGCTGTCAGAATCATTTTTTAATGTAAGCGGAAGATCAAATCCTTTGATACAGTCAACATACCTGTAGCTGAGATTCGTTTTATTATCCGTAAAGTAAAATTCAAGTTCGGGGATCCTGATGTTCCGGAGGTACTGATCAAATACCTTGCTGTAATTAAATCCTGAGTTTTCATTAATGTATTTTTCTATGTCATCTGTATTAATCGTCTTATGGTAAAATTCCTTATTCAGTCCTCTTAATACATTCCTGAATTTTTCATCATCATTCATGCTCTTTCTTACATTGTTTAGAATGTTTGCTCCTTTATAATAAATATCCGTACTCTGACTCTTTGTGTTCACGTCGTAATATCCGATCAACGGAAATTTATTCACTATGTTTTTTCTTACTCCTGCAATATATTCATCCGCAGCCGTTTTACCGAACCAGTATTCAGTAAAAAGAGTCTCGCTGAATGCCGTGAATCCTTCATGCACCCACATATCAGCAATGTCATTCGTAGTGATATTATTCCCAAACCATTCGTGTCCGCTTTCATGCACTATCATGTAATCAAATTTCTTTCCCCACCCCGTTCCCGTAAGATCCATTCCCCAGAATCCGTTCAGATATTTGTTACCGTAAGCAATGCCGCTCTGATGCTCCATACCCGCATAAGGCGCATCGATAATCTTATAGCTGTCTTCATAAAATGGATACGGTCCAAACCAGTATTCAAATGCTTCAAGCATTCTTTTGACCTCCGGTAAAATATGCTCTCTCGCTTTTTGCAGATTATAATTCAAAACCCAGATATCAACATCGAGTGATCCTTTTTCTCCTGAATAGCTTTCCGTAAAGTTGACATATCTTCCTATATAAGGAACAAGATTATAACTATTGATAGGATTTATAACTTCCCATTTATATGAAGTGGTCCCGTCACCATTGCTGTTGACGGAACTCATTCTTCCGTTCGCCACTCCCACCAGACTGTCTTCTACTATCATTGTCAGCGAAGCACCGTTATCGGGCTCTTCACTCTGATGATCCTTGCAGGGATACCAAACACTTGCCCCAAGTCCCTGACAGGCAACACTCATCCATGGATTTCCAAGTGAATCTTTACTCCATACCCAGCCGCCATCCCAGGGCGCCCTGACAGCTTCACGCGGCTTTCCGTGAAAATAGATCATTACACTATTTTCTGAATATTGCTCCTGTTCAGGTACCTCCAGATACCAGGCGTTTCCAAAACTTTTGAAATCAAGTTTTTTAAATGAGTTAAAAATTACGCTGTCAATTAACATTGGTGTCTGAAGATCTATCTGCATTATTAACGGATAATCCTTTGTAACGACTTTATATCTGACATCATTCATTCCGGAAATTGTCTTTGACTTATAATCCGGTTTTACGGTGATATCATATCTCAGCACATCCCACCACGAACGCTCCGGCAGAAGTGAACCTCTTACCGTATCTGCTTTCGTAAACTTATCCGATATGGAATCCGAAACTTCAGCAGCAGAAGCTTTAGCGAAATGAATCAGTATCAATATTGTGCAAAGAAAAATTATTGTTTTCATTTTTGTGTGATAAATTTATTTCAAAATTGTCGGGCTGATTTAAATTCAGAATTGTTTTGTGTTTATAATTTTAATATTAACTTTTGATCTTACACTAACATTAAAATTTCCAGATCTGATTTACTTTTGCACAGACAGTATCATTTACAATTCCGAGATAAGGATTTTTTACAAACACCGTATCTGAAGCAAGCCATTCTCCTTTTCCGTAACGCGAATCTTTATCACACTGCAAAAGAAAAATTGTCTTGTCATAGAGACCATATTGTTTTATGAAAGTCTGAATGTATCCGCTGATCTCACTGAATGCAAACCTTTGATCTGCTATCGAACCCTGAGAACTTATTTTTTTCTTAATGTTATCATAATTCCGATCGAGCAAATCCCATCTTACATCTTTATTGTCCTTATTGATTACAGGAGCTTCCGATCTCATTTTATCAAGCAGCTTTACGGCATACCTCTCTGCTCCTGCCGCATCATTATAAGCCAGCGCATCCCTGATACCTGAATACTGTTTGAAAAATTCATTAAATATCAAACGGACATTTTGAGAAGCAAGTTTTGATTTATCAAACACAATTTCTTTCTGAGATCTGGGGTAAAATATTTTCAGTGAATCGTGGAATTGCCGGGAATTGCTTAATGTGCTTCCGGAAACCGTTATGAAGGAAAGGAAAATCAGAAGGCAAGTTGTTATGACAGCGAAATGTTTTAATAGCATAATATTAGAATATTTTCTAAAGTTAAGTTATCTTAATTAATTTGAAAATCCATATAACAATATAGTTAAGGTTACACTTTAAATTTTGTTGATCAGTCCCCGGATAGCTGATCTGCAATGATTCTTGTCCTGGAGATTAGTTCGTTAATTTTCTGTTCCTGTTTTCTTATTGTTCTCGGTCCTAGATAAAACCAGACAAATGCTATCCAAGATGAGGTTAACAAATAGGCAGTTATTCCGATTGTAATGTCCATCATCAGGAACTCAAACAAATAAAGCATTAATCCAACTGATAATAAAATGAAATAAACTGCCAGTCCTTTGGTCTGAAAAAATCTTTGTCTATTTCTGTAATGAATGAGTTCTTCAAGGTAAGCCCTGCTGTCGGAAGTCTCATCTGCTTTATTTAAAATAATTTTCAGCAAATAATTGTTTACAGCTATCGCTGCTGTTACAGCGATCATGACCAGTATTGTTCCTGCCGGTGTGGACGGATATTTATAATCAAAATTGGAAACTACCAAAGTGATCACTACAAGTGTAAGTATTAACGAAAGCGTGCCGAAAATATTTTTCGCGATCATCTTAATTCTGTCTGACCTTATGCTTTTATCAAGCTCATTTATGTCAGGAAAATCCGGTTGTGACTGGCTGTTCCAGATATTTTGAATATCATTAAAATTGTTCATTGGTCTTAAATTTATTTGCAAGCTTTTCTTTAATGCGGTGGATTCTGACTCTTACGTTCACTTCTGACAATCCTATTATGGACGCTATCTGGGACTGAGGCATTGCTTCGAGCACAAGTGAAATAATAATTCTTTCTGATTCATTAAGCTCTGAAATACATTTGTAAAGAAATTTAACTTTGTCATCAAATTTATCATCGTAAATTTCTTCAGCAATAACTTTCGGCATGTCAGACTTTTCAAATTTTTTCTCTTTCTCAATATGCCTCAGGCAATTATTTACGGCAATTCTGTATATCCAGGTTCCGTGTGAAGACTCATTGCGGAACCTGTCAAGATTCTTCCAGACAATGATGAATGTTTCCTGTACCATGTCCTTTGCAGAATCAATATCATTAGTGTATCCCATACAAAGTCTGAAAATTTGCTGTTTGTATTTAATGTATATTTCATCAAAGCTCATAGTTTAACTCAGGAATTTTTTAATCTGATCGAGATACCAGTCCTTGTCATCATACATTATGAAATGAAGACCTTTGTTACCGTAAACCAATTGAGCTCCTTTTAGTTTTGAATATTGGCTGGTCACCATTTTATCAGCGAACTTAAAACTCGGTTCCAAAAGCACAAGCACCGGACATTTGATATTTTCAATCGTATCACGAAGATCGGTATTGAGGAACTGACAGAAAATTGTTCCAAGTGTATTGCGGTCCGAATCAATCCCCCACTGAATTACCCTTTCAGTGTTCACTGTATCCATCATAAGACTTTTAATGGAAGTTTTTTGCATTGCATAAAATTCATCAACGGACATTTTTGTGTACTTATCAATGCTTTCTTTGCAATCAGGAATTTCCTTTGCTTTAAAGGTTGAATCGAATGCAGCAGACAGACATGGTAATGCATCTACAACAACAATTTGTGAAACAAGCTTTGGATATGAAGCGGCAAGAAGCATAGCCATTCCACCGCCGATACTGTGTCCGATGACAATTGGTTTTTTAATATCATTTTCAATTATGTATTCAGCTATGTAGATGACCCAATTTTTAAATACCGGTGATGATTCCGGCTTAACGCCTGCAAAGCCGGGCATGGTCAGGACATAGCACTTAAAATCTTTTTCGAAATAGTTAACGGTTTCATCCCATACTTCACCGGAACATGAAAATCCGGGAATGAATATTATTGACCTGCTTCCATTACCTGAAATTTTCACATCCAAAGGAAGTTCCTCACAGAATAATGTCTGAACATTGACTGAAAATAAAACAGCAATCAGTAGAATTATTTTTTTCATAAGTAATATTGTTTTAGAATTTATTAATTAGATACAAAGGAAGGATAAATGTTACAGCGGCAAAAAAAATAAAATCGAAAATATGACTTTCCTTATCAGACAATCCTTTCACCTGATCTGCTTCTTTTCAAAAACTTATTCCCACCACATAGCCACATAGAGCCACATAGAGATCATCAATCATAATTTTTTATCCGTTCCCAGATCTTCTTCATATCACCCTTCACCTTCCTTGCAACAAATACTTTCAGACCATTTTCAGAAGGCATCGAATATTCAGCCGAGTGCATTCCTGCCTGTTCCACATATTCAAAAAAATCAGTATTGTCTTCCTTTTCACCTCCGATAATTATAAAGACCGGATCATCAATCTCCTTATCCATCCATAGCCGGTATGAATTATGATTCGAGACCGCTTCAGGCAAAGGATACTTATTCCTGTACAAATTTATTGCCGATGCTTCACCATAATTCTGTCCTTATACCAAAGCACGTTTCTTATCTTCATCGCTTAATGTAAGATAAACGTTTGAAACATTCCTTGCCATTTCCTCCCAACCGTGCAAAGCATTGCGGGACAGGCGCGCCAGAAATCGAAACTAAAATTTTCATTTTTTAAATCACATTGTTTTGGACGGATGTGAGCCGGATAAGATTTGAGAGCTTAAATACTTTTATCAATTTACAAACCTTGTCACTTTACAACTTTACAAACTTTTAACTTTTAACTGCCCCTATTGAATTGAAACCCTACGATTTTAAGAGTAAATTTGTGCATGCAAAAAATCGAATACGCATTTCGTGTCCTGCTTTATTATAAGTATGTTCATATTGATGATCATGTAAATTATGCAAAGCTGCATTTGAAATTATGCCGGGC
Source organism: bacterium (assembly GCA_034439935.1). Lineage (GTDB taxonomy): Bacteria > Bacteroidota > Ignavibacteria > Tepidaquicellales > Tepidaquicellaceae > JAGPCH01. Next base: position 4,165 of record JAWXBH010000005.1, on the reverse strand, counting down.
TCTCGGCGTCAAGGGGAGGATCCTGATCGCTGAAGAAGGTATCAACGGTACACTCTCAGGCACTCCTGATCAGTGTGATGCGTATATGACTGCATTGAAAATGGATCCGCGCTTCACTGATATGGAATATAAGATTGACAAAGTGAATGAACATGTTTTCAAAAAACTGTATGTCCGTCCTAAAAAGGAAATCGTAACACTTAACCTGGATTATCAGATCGACCCGAACATAGTCACAGGTAAATATCTCAAGCCAAAGGACTTCCTCAAAGCAATGGAAGATGAATACACTGTTATCATTGACGCGAGAAATGATTATGAATATGATCTCGGACATTTTAAGAACGCAATAAGACCTGATGTCAGATCGTTCAAGCAGTTTCCGGAGTGGGTTAAAAAGAATGCTGAAATATTCAAAGATAAAAAAATACTTACTTACTGTACCGGCGGCATACGTTGTGAAAAATTTTCCGCGCTTCTATTGAATGAAGGTTTTGCAGATGTAAGTCAGCTTAAAGGCGGCATTGTCGGCTACGCAAAGGATAAGTCAACACGGGGAAGCATGTTCGAAGGAAAGTGTTATGTGTTCGATGAGAGAATTTCGGTGGAAGTGAATTTTGCGGAAGGATATACTCTTGTTGGAAAATGTTATCACTGCGGGAAACCGCACGACAGGTATGTTAACTGCGCTCATTTCAGTTGTCACTTTCAGTTTATATGCTGTGAGGAATGTGAAGTGCTTAAGAAAAGATCATGTTCAAACGAGTGTGAGAATGCAGAGGATCATGAGTATAATCTTGTGAGGGAAAATGTTTAGGGGTTTGCTATGTGGCTATGTGATGGAAATTTTTTCAGGGATAAATTCAGTAACGCAATATGATTAACCTACATTGATAACAGATCAACTTAAAAACTACAATGAAATTTCCGGGGAATGGAATCTAACCGTCAGAGATAACCTCAACGCCGTACTTCTTACTTTAAAACAGTTGGAGGCATTTGAGATGATCATAAATGATGACGATGCCTGGGAATTTCTGCTTAACGCATTTAACAATGGCAGAGATACTGATGCCTGGCTTGCTTCCGACTGGCCTGATGGATTTGATGAGCTTGTACTGTGCATTCCATTATGTAAGCTTGTTTCATTCGAATGCGATAAATGCTTTGTCGGAATGCGGCAGGAAAATAATTCATGCGCGCACGATGATTCATTGTTCGGCTACATCGCTGAATTATTAAATAGGAAAGACAGGGCAGGATTAAAACTTCATATATCAGATATTAAAAAGATGTTCTCATCAGTGAATTACAGGTGGAATATTGGTCTTCATAAACTGGAAACAGTTTAAGCATACAATACCGTATACTCCATTAACCTCATTAAAAACTAAATTATTTTCATGACCAATTTTTAAGATTATTCTATAAAATCAAACTGATCAAATCTTATTAAATGAAAATACAATCGCAACTAAAGAACTAAGAACCTCTCTATATTATAAGTAAAAATAAATTCAGGTAAGATCTAAACAAACTGTCCCGCGGCGAAGCCCGAAGCCCACGCCCATTGAAAATTGTATCCTCCGAGCCATCCCGTTACATCAATCACCTCACCTATGAAATAAAGTCCTTTAACATTTTTTGCTTCCATTGTTTTGGATGAAAGCTCATCGGTGTCAACTCCGCCAAGCGTAACTTCAGCTTTATCAAAGCCCTCTGTTCCAGAAGGAGTTATCTTCCAGTTGTGAATGGTGTCTGAAATATTTTTAAATTCCTTATGTGAATACTGTGTAAGTGGCTTTGAAATAAAATAAGTTTTGCAGAAAATTTCAGCAAAACGTTTTGAAAAGAAAGCAGAAAGAAAATTAACAAGCTCTGTTTTGCTTTTGCTGTTCTCAATGAGAAATTTATAAATGTTCTTTTCAGGAAGCAGATCAATCAATACAGACTCCCCTTCTTTCAGGTAGGATGATATCTGGAGAATTGCAGGACCGCTCAATCCCTTATGAGTAAATAAAATATTTTCCCTGAAGCTGACATTACCGCAACTGACAACAGCGTCAACCGATATGCCGCTCAATTCACCGAAGATCTTTCTTTGACTATTGTTAAGCGTAAGAGGAACAAGACCGGGCATGATGTCAGTCAGCTTCAAGCCGAACTGATCAGCGATCTTATAACCAAAATCACTGGCTCCCATTTTAGGAATTGAAATACCTCCTGTGGCTATGACAAGTGAAGAGCAGGAATAATTACCTCCGGAGGTTTCAAGAACAAACTCATCCTTTTTTTCAACATTACTAACTTTACAATTGGTTTTTATTTTAACTCCGGCAGCCCTGCACTCATTTTCAAGCATTGATACTATTTGGCGTGAGCTGCCGTCACAGAACAATTGCCCAAGCTTCTTTTCATGATAAGCAATGTGATGGCTTTCAACCATTGATATGAAATCCGAAGGAGTATACTTAGAAAGTGCTGATCTGCTGAAGTGTGGATTATGTGAAATAAAGTTTTCAGGAGACACGCCGGTATTTGTAAAGTTACATCTGCCGCCCCCTGAGATGAGGATCTTTTTACCAACCTTTTCCTCACTCTCCATAACTATTACACTCCTGTTCCTCTTACCGGCTTCGATGGCGCACATAAGACCTGCCGCCCCGCCGCCGATTATGATTACATCAGATTCAATATTCAAATGAGTTGAAAGTTGAAATTAAAAGTTGAAATTAAAAGTTGAAATTAAAAGTTGAAAGCTACAAGTTACAATTTACAAGTTATAAATTATAAGCTACAAGTTTTTACAAGTTACAGGATACAAGTTTAAAGTGCTTATTTAAAAAAGTCCAAATCTAAAATCAGAAATCTAAAAGTCGTAAATCCCAAATCCACAATCCCGAATCCGAAATGAACATTAAAACAAAATATGCGTTACGGAACGATGCTGAAGACAATTTCGATCGAGCTGATAATTACATCCACCGGTAACAACAACTATACATCGGTTCCGACGGATTTCAATTTAGCACAGAACTACCCAAACCCGTTCAATCCTTCGACAGTTATTAGTTACAGCGTCAAAGATCAAACGTCAAATGTCAAACTTGTTGTTTTCAATTCATTAGGAATGGAAGTTAGGACACTGGTGGATCAGAAGCAGAACGCGGGTAATTACACAGTTAACTTCAATGGAAGCAATCTCCCGAGTGGAATGTATTTTTATAAGCTTACCTCTGATGGTCTTTCGACGACAAAGAAAATGATGCTGGTGAAATAAGAAGTAAAAAAACTTAGTTTAGTTAAAGCCCCGACAAAGATATCCCTAAGAATTCTGAATTTATCACAAGGTGTAAAATAATATAAATTTTCTGTAATTTCAGATTAAATTCCAACTTATTATAATAGCTTAGAAGTGAAAATCAGTAAACAATTTCTTTGACTGCTACATTGATTATGTGTAATTTATGATAGTGTATGACAATTTCTTGTTTTACAATATTCACAAATCTAAAGTTATTAATTGGTTTTAGTTAATAACAATTATTTTTTAAATTCAAATAAAATTATTATATGAAAATATCGAATACCATAAAAAGCTTTTTAATATTATTGATATTATTTTTTTCTTTCTCCGCAAGATCAGATGCAAATTGGCTAAAGCCGGAGCAAAAAATGGAGAACACTCAAAGCACTCCATACACTCCAAACACTCAGCACTCGAAGAGTGATTCTCTTCCTGCAGGCGTAACAAAAGACTGGCTGAATGGTCTTCGCGACGAAAATGGAAACCCTGTAATTCCTGAAGATCCTGAAGGAGACGCACTTCAACAAACTACTTTCACCGGTTTCTCCGTTTCATCAGCCGGAAATGTAAATGGTGACGAATATGATGATATAATTGTCGGAGCTCCTTTGGGGAGAGCATACATTTACTTCGGTAGAAGTATAATGAATAATGTTGCTGATGTTATTATGACAGGTGAAGGTGCAAATGATGGTTTTGGAGGTTCAGTCTCGGGAGCAGGCGATGTGAACGGTGACGGATATTCGGATGTAATTGTCGGGGCTATGGGGTATAGTTCATATACAGGAAGAGCTTACATATATTACGGAGGTGCTGTAATGAATAATATTGCTGATGTTATTATGACAGGTGAATCTG
>JAWXBH010000004.1:0-53976 GCA_034439935.1 bacterium | reverse complement strand
GCGAATACTGGTAACAGGGCAGGCACAAGGCCAGCCCCTACGAATGCGAATGTAACGGATGCAAATGCTGATGATAAAAAAATCGTAGGGGCAACCCTTATGGTTGCCCCTGTACAGGGTGCGAATACTGGTAACAGGGCAGGCACAAGGCCAGCCCCTACGAATGCGAATGTAATGGATGCGAATATAACGAATGCAAATGTAGCGGTTGCCCCCATAACGTTAGGTGATATCATCGGTGCATTTAAATCCATTACAACAAATAAATATATAGAGGGTGTGAAAATTAAAATTTATCCGTCATTCGATCGTCGTTTGTGGCAAAGGAATTATTTTGAACATATTATCCGTAATAATGAATCATTAAATAAGATCCGGACATACATTATCAATAATCCTGAAAATTGGGATGAAGATAAATTTTATTCTGAAATAAATTTGCTCCCTCCCCTGAGTTTTAATCCGTGATTGTAACTATTGTATAATAATACTATTTTGCATTCAAATAAAAATTTTAACACAGCTAATGAAAATCAAAAAATACCTTTCTGCTTTTAATATCTTTATTTTCTTCGCAATAAGCTTCAGCGCATGCTGTGTATTCAAGACAGATAATCCTGATATCAGGATAATCGGACAAAATTTCCCTTCGACCGCAGGGGTAGGCAGGACTTTCAGTCTTTCCTTTACTGTCACCAATAAATCCGATGGTGATTGTGACGCCTCTACTACCAATGTCAGCTCGGTTAATCTGAAAATGGTGAACAGGGCGACAAATGTGCCCCAGGTAAACAACAATGTGACAATGAACGCGCTCGCAAATGATGCACAGCAGGTCTTTCCATTCACTGTCAATATCGAAACAGCCGGCACTTACGATATGACCTTTACAGTAGATCCTAACAATACTTCCGGTGAAGTTAACAGAAATAATAATACATTTACAGGTGTGATCATTGTTCAATAGGCATTTGACAACCCAATGAATACCGAACGTCTTACAATTTACCATCTCGATAATTTACCCAGGTCAAACTCTTTTGCCGAAGATGTGAAGGCAGGACTGACTTCACAAAATAAATTCCTTCATCCGAAATATTTTTATGATAATCATGGCTCGGAGCTGTTTGAGAAAATATGTGAGACTGAAGAGTATTATCCTACACGGACAGAGCTTGGAATTCTCAAGAAGCTTTCCGGTACGATCTCCGAAAGAAACCGTGACAAGAATTTAATTGTCGAGCTTGGAAGCGGCAGCTCTTATAAAACAAATTTTATATTAAGCTCATTTCTTGAAGACAGGCAACGGCTGAATTATGTTCCTATCGACGTTTCAGACATTCTCATCGAAAGTTCTGAAAAGCTTATCGAGAAATATCCCAAGCTTTTTATTACAGGAATAATTTCTTTTTATCAGGAAGGTATGGAGTTTATAGTTTCACGTGATAGCTCGCCTAAGCTTGTGCTATTTCTTGGTTCAAGCATTGGTAACTTCACCGAGGAAGAGCAGATCGAATTTATGAAAATGCTTAAAGGAAATCTCAGCAAAGATGACCGGCTTCTTATCGGTTTTGACATGGTCAAAAGCAGGGAAGTGCTCGAAGCCGCGTATGATGACAGCTCGGGTGTTACGGCGGAATTCAATTTGAACATTCTTCGCAGGATCAATAACGAGCTTGATGCGGACTTTGATCTTAATATGTTCAGGCACATCGCGTTATTCAATGAAGAGAAAAGCAGGATCGAAATGCATCTTGAAGCAAAGGTGGACACATCCGTTAAGATCGCCGGTATTGACGAAGTCATACATTTCAATGAAGGAGAAAGGATCCATACGGAAAACTCGTATAAATTCACAAATAAAATGATAGATAATCTTGCAAAGGTTTCCGGGATGGAATTCTCGGATTGTTACACTGACGATCAAAACTATTTTTCACTCTGCGCCTTCAGACCACTTTAAGGTCATTTAAAAAACAACAACTAATATGAAACCAATAGACGCTATATGGATAATAGGACTGCTCGGACTTTTTTATTTTCTGTTCATTAAGAAAAGTTCAGGTAAGAAAGAAAAGTAAATCTAGGAAGGTCTAGGCATTGAATTTAATTAACACTGTACTTTATCAACTTTCAGAATAATATTATTTCAATAAGATCATTCTCTTCATATCGATTAGCTGCTCTGCAACTTTACAAACTTTCAACTTTTAACTTTACTTTTTGAATCAAACCTCACCTTTCAAATCGTTATATTCATATGATTCCAAAATAAAATTAAAATTAATTGTCAGACAATAAGATCATTTTTTCAATGGTGGGAGTCAGCAAGACCTTCCCTCCTCAGAAACAGGTTTTAAAGAACATATATCTTTCATTTTTCTACGGCGCGAAGATCGGGATCATCGGACTTAACGGTTCGGGTAAATCAACTCTGCTCAAGATCATCGCCGGCATTGAAAAGAACTTTGAAGGTGAAGTTCATTTTACTAAAGATTATTCCATAGGTCATCTTTCACAGGAGCCGGAGCTTGACGAAACAAAGACAGTCAGGGAAATTGTACAGGAAGGCGTGCAGGATGTAGTGGATGTGTTGAAGGAATATGAAGAGGTAAATAATAAATTCTCCGAGCCGATGGATGATGACGAGATGACTAAGCTTATCGAAAGACAGGGCGAGCTTACTGAAAAGATCGAGCACATGAACGGGTGGGAGCTTGACGCGAAGCTCGAACGTGCGATGGACGCTCTCAGAACTCCTGACGGTGAAGAACTTGTAAAGAATCTTTCCGGTGGTGAACGAAGACGTGTTGCGCTTTGCAGACTTCTTCTTAAAGAACCGGACATACTTCTTCTTGACGAACCTACAAACCATCTCGACGCCGAATCAATTGACTGGCTCGAACAGCATTTAAAACAATATAAAGGAACAGTGATCGCGATAACTCACGACAGGTATTTTCTGGATAATGTCGCAGGCTGGATACTTGAGCTCGACAGGGGAGAAGGAATTCCATGGGAAGGAAATTATTCCTCGTGGCTTGAACAGAAAACAAACCGTCTTGCGCAGGAAGAGAAGCAGGATAGCAAACGTAAGAAAACTCTTGAGCGTGAACTCGAATGGGTAAGAATGTCTCCCAAAGCCAGACAGGCAAAGTCGAAAGCAAGGCTTCAGGCGTATGAAAAAATGATGAACGAAGATTCAAAGAAGAAGGAAGAGAAGCTGGAAATATTCATTCCAAATGGTCCCAGACTTGGTAATAAGGTTGTTGATTCCCTTGATGTTTCGAAATCATTCGGGGATAAGCTGCTTTATGAAAAGCTAAACTTCTCGCTTCCGCCTGCCGGCATTGTAGGCGTGATCGGAGCTAACGGCACCGGTAAGACAACTTTATTCAGAATGATCCTTGGTACAGAGAAGCCCGACAATGGCAAGTTCGATGTCGGTGAAACAGTAACGCTCGGATACGTTGATCAGGCGCATGCAAACATTGATCAGGAAAAGACAGTATGGGAAGTCATATCAGAAGGAAATGAAACAATTGAATTGGAAGGTAAACAATTTAATTCAAGAGCTTATGTAGCAAGGTTTAATTTCAGCGGAGCGGATCAGGGAAAGAAAGTAAGCAATCTTTCCGGCGGAGAAAGAAACCGTCTTCACCTTGCATTGACTCTGAAGTCCGAAGCCAATGTCCTGCTGCTTGATGAGCCGACAAATGATATTGATGTGAATACACTCAGAGCGCTTGAAGAAGGTCTTGAAAACTTTGCAGGATGTGCTGTTATTATTTCCCACGATAGATGGTTCTTAGACAGAGTCGCGACGCATATACTTTCTTTTGAAGGTGATTCGGTTGTTGAATATTATGAAGGAAGCTATTCTGATTTTGAGGAATACAAAAAGAAGAAGTACGGTAATGTTGAGCCAAAGAGAGTTCGTTATAAAAAGCTCATTGCAAATTAAAATTGAAAAACAAAAACTCTGACAATTAATGCTGACTTTCGTTGTAATATACTACACAGTAGTTGCATTACTGGGATTATATCTTTTCATAAAATTCTTCTCGAAAACCCGCGCTAAATTAGTAACAGGGATAGTTCATGGCGCTTTAGGTCTTCTGGGACTTGGCATACTTATAATATACATATCATTTCAGAAAGCGGAGACGCCGATAGAAAGCTTTCTTCTTCTGCTTATGGCTTTCTTTTTCGGAGCCGGTATGTTCGTTGCAACTCTGACTGAAAAGAAATTTCCGAAGATAATTTTATTCCTTCACGTAGCCTTCGCTCTTAGCGGTGTTTACTTTTTGTATAAGTTCTGGCTTGGTTGAGTAATTACTAATTACGAATTACTAATTACGAATTGAAAATAACTGTTTCAAAAAAAATAACAAGAGTTTTTCAGAAGTCTCTAATTATTAATTTATAGCGGAAGCATACTCAACTGATTCTTCAATTGTCATTTCTTCTCCCGCCTTCAGGTATTTTTCATAATCAGCTTCAGACAAATTAGCTTTTAGTCTTTCCTTAATTTCAGAGATCCTTAACAGCTCGGCTTCGATCAGATTTTTATTCGACGACTCCAGTAATAAAATATATTTCGCAGCCATCATGCACCCTTCTTTGTACATTTTATGCTTCATAAAGATATCCGCAAATCCTTCGAGACTCTTTGCCATGGTATATTTGTCTCCGATCTCATTTGAAACCAGCATAGATTCCGTGAACATTCGTATAGCTCTTGGAAAATCTCCCCTGTCATTTGCAATGCTTCCCAATGTATTTACCGGAGTAACATAAACTCTTCTGTCGCCAAGCTCTTTCATGATTTCAACGCTTTCTTCAAGAAATTGCTCCGACCTCTCGAAATCCTTTTGCATATAGGCGACTGATCCCAGGTTATTAAGTGCTATACCGATTCCCTGTCTGTCGCCAAGCTCATTCCTTATGCGCAGACTTTCTTCAAAAGCCGCGATAGCTTTTTCATAATTTCCGGAAAGATATTCGAGTGCGCCAATGTTTCCGATGGCTTTTGCGAGCTGAACAGAGTCATTGATCTCGCGGTAGATCGAAAGACATTCTTCAAGCTTTTCCCGCGCCTCATTATGTTTGCTCTGCTGCATAAGACCAAGTCCTATGTTTTGTAAGTTGCGGGCTATGTAAGATCTGTTGTTGAGCAGATATGATACCTTGAGGCTTTCATCTGAAACCTCCTTAAGATTTTTATAATCCGATTCAAATACTGACAACGTTCCCAGAGAAAGGAGAGAGATCGCAACTCCATTTTGGTATCCTAATAGCCTGAACATTTCAAGGCACTGATTCAGATATTTTTTGGCTTCCATGTACTTTCCCTGGTTAATCAGAAAAAAGCCGGTCCAGTATATTGCTTTTGCTTTGAAGAGAGGTTCTGCATTTTCGTTTCTTTCCAGACTCTTTTGAAAATATTCAAGACCTTCTGTAAAATTGCTCCTGAGTTCCCAAAACTTACCCAGTGCAACGCACATCTTTAAGAAACAAACGGGATCATTTTCCTGAGACCATTTCAGACAGTCTCTGATGTTATCGTATTCCGATGTGATCCTTTTGATCCATTCCCTTTGTTCCGTCCCGGTAAGTCCGCTTTCGGAATCTTCAGCCAATTGATAAAAGAAATTAAATTTGTTTAATTGTATGCTGTTCTTTTTTCCTGACTCTGTTAACTTTTCATTACCGTATTGCTTAATTGTTTCAAGCATAGAATGACGTAGGTTCTGATCCGATTCAAATACTTTTACCAAAGACTTATCAGTCAGACTTCCCAGCAGATCTAATATATCAGACTCATCTAATTCATCATCAGAGCACACTTTCTCAGCTGCTTCCAATGTCCATCCTCCTGTAAATACCGAAAGACGCATACATAACAATTTTTCTTGTTCCGATAACAGATCATAGCTCCAGTCTATAAGCGCCCTCAGAGTCTGCTGTCTTGGCAACTGATTTCTTTTCCCTCCGGTAAGAAGTTTAAATCTGTCGCTCAATCTCTCAAGGATCTTTTCTACAGGCAGGACCTTAACTCTTGCCGCAGCTAATTCAATCGCCAGAGGTATTCCGTCAAGCTGAAAGCAAAGCTCCGCAACTGATCTCGCATTCACATCTGTTATCTTAAAATCATTCCGGACTGCAATTGCTCGGTCAGTAAATAATTTCGCCGATTCATTACGGGTCAGTGAATCTACAGTAATGTCCTTTTTAATATCAGGCAATGACAGCGCTGGAACCTGGTAGATGGTCTCACCAAATATGCGTAAAGATTCTCTGCTGGTTATAATAATTTTCAACTTAGGACACTGCTCAAGCAACCCTTCAACGATCCGGGCACACTCCAAAATTAAATGTTCGCAGTTATCAAGTATCAGTAAAACTTCCTTTGCTCTGAGAAAATCAGTTACTACATCAAAGAGATCTCTTTTTTTGTCATTAGCAATTGATAATACAGAAGCAATTTCCTGAAGGATATATGTCGGTTCAGACAATTGCGCCAGCTCAACAAACCAGACACCGTTTGCAAACTCATCTATAAGGTTAGAAGCTATATGAATGGAAAGCCTTGTCTTGCCGGTTCCTCCGAAACCGATAAGTGTAAGCAACCTCGTTCCGGAAAATAATTTTCTGATGTCTTCAATTTCCTTTTCCCTTCCGATAAAATTGCTTAACTGAATGGGAAGATTATTTAGCCGCGCATCAAGGCTTTTCAAAGGTGGAAAATCTGAATGAATTTCTTGGGAAACTATCTGATATATATGCTCGGGGATCACGATGTCTTTCAATTTTCGTTTCCCAAAATCCCTGAATGATATCTTTCCTTCCTGAAGTTCTTTTACGGAATCATAAACCTCAGCGGTGATGATGACCTGACCGCCGTGAGCAACAGACATTATTCTATGTACTCTGCTGAGAGTCACATAGCCGGCGTAATCTTCATTAACATATTCTGCATTACCGGTGTGAATCCCGATCCTTACCTTTACATCAAATTCTTTACTATGGTTTTCGCTTAATCTTCTTTGAATTTCAACAGCAGCATTAACAGCGTCAGATGCATTTTCAAAGCTCGAGCAAAAAGCGTCTCCGACTTTTTTAAAAATGAATCCATTATTTAATTCGATGGCTTCTTTTAAGATATTGTCATGCTTCGTCAGAATATCAACATAAGAATCGTGAAACTCCTGCGCGAGGCGTGTGCTGCCTTCGATGTCAGTAAACAAAAAGGTTACGATGCCGGAAGGGATATTCATTTGTTCAAGTAAGAATTAAGAATTGCGATTTGATTAATCTGTTCGTATTGAAATTTCTTTTCATTATAAATTACAAATTAGGTGTTGCCGATTTGGGGAATGTTATAGCTTTAATAAAATCTAAGTACGGCAGTTAAAGCTTATGAATTAAAGAACTTAAGCACATATTTCTCAATATAGTTCTAAGTGTCATAAATGAAAGATTAAGACTGCTGTATTAGTTTACTTCCTCGCGAACTTTAACAGTTGCTTTACCATTGTATCGGCTGTTTTTGAATATTCCTTTTTGTACTTTTCCGTAAGTTTCTTCCTGGTTGGCTTCTCACCCTTTTCTTGTCCTTTCCACAAAACAGATAGTGATGTAAAAGGAGGGAATGTCAGTCCAATAGCGTTAAAAAAATTACCAAGATTGGCTATGATTTGTTGTGCTCCGTCGGAATCACCGGTGATCACTATACCCGCAACCTTGCCTTCAAGCCGGGATCTCTTTCCCTGTAATATCTCGTCGTGAAGTTCATCAAGTCTTTCTATCACCTTCTGCATTTCCGAGGAATAATTGTTCCACCATATCGGTGTTGCAAAAATAATAATATCCGAGCTGAGGATCTTTTCAAGAATATTCGGCCAGTCATCACCTTCACCCATATTGATGCAGGTACCCGGAAATATATTGTACCTTACGAGTCTTATGATCTCGCTGCTTATTTTTTTCTTTTTAAAATATCCTTCAAGGAATTCGCATAAAACTTCTGTATTCGATGGTCCTTCTTCTTTAAGTGTTGCCAATAATATTATTGCTTTCATAATTTTTTTTAATTCTGAATTGTGATTTAAATTACATAGAATACGTTCTTAAATCTTTCTACGTCAATGTCCTGAAGGGTCACCTCAGAAGGAGATAGTCCAAAGGAATTATAATTAAGGATATAATTCTTGGGTCCGTCATACATTCCTCCCGGTAATTGTCTGAACAGTTGCTCAAACCTGATTTGATTTTCATAAGCTGTCATGGCACGATTCATAATTCCTCCTTCCATTTTCGCCGGCTTGAAATTCAAATATTTATCAAGATTCCTGATCACTGTAACTGCAGGAGGATGCAACCTCCCGGTTGTATGTACCAGCTCGTGTGCAAGTGTAATAGGATCATAAGTAATTGTGTTGACAAATATCACGGGTTGCGGCCAGACAAAAAATTCTCCGAATGCGATCTCAGAACTCTCACCCGATGCCTCTCCCATTATAATGCCAATACTCTTCCGCATCATTAAATATTTTCGCGAGATGTATTTGCAGAAAACTACTACTAGTCTGTCTGAACTTATGATCTTTTCATTTAAAAATTTCAATCCTATCTGGATCCTGAATCTTCTGTCATAATTTTTCTCATTACGTAATTTATCGAGTTCTTCTCCCATCTTATCAACCCTTGCTCTTAAAGCTTCTATTTCCTTAAACTTTTCATCTATCTGCTTACTTATGGCAGGATTGTTAAATTGAGGGTCCTGTGCTCTCAATATATCTATTTCCCTCAATATACCGGAGGTCTTTGAATTCTCATTTAAGAGTTCATCATATAATCCGCTTAATTCAAAATCAGGATCAGGTCTTATACCTTCGTTCAGCTTCAGGCAATATTTTTTACCGAATAGTAATGGATTTCTTTCATCAAGTTTGGGAGATACATCAAGTTCAAATCCATACGGTCCGTAAAAATCATTTGCCCATTCGACCATTTGTTTTGAGATCTTCTGCCGCCAATCCTGGATAAGTGTGCTTTCATCAGCCCAGAGAAATGTAAGCCTCATTTTTTTCTTTGGTTCAGCCATCCTCAGATCTGCCTTCCGGTTATCGGATCATATTTTACCGGAACAGGTACGATCTGATCAGTTGGCAACACTTCTATCCACTGGTCGAATATTTCATAATTCCCGTCAACATTCGCCCTGAAGCTCCCCTTAAGCGGATAGAATCCGTGTTCATAAACCCTGTCTATGGGAGTGGCGGTCACTACACTGTCGGCATCCACAAGTGCCGGATCAGAAACTTCACTCGCCTTTGGATAAACTCCCGACTTCAATCCTTCCTCATACTTCTTTTTTATTTTCTTTGCAAGATCGTGAATGACATCTATCATCTTCTGTCCGTCAAGAGGCGCACCGTTTATGTCCTTCTCCTGCGGATTGATTGTATGATAGATCACATCGTCCGTTATGCCGTTCATTCCTTCGACGCCTTTAAGCCAGTTGATCGCTGCTTCTTCTTTTCCAGGACGAATGGGGATCACTGCCTTCACCCACGGAGCATTAAGAAACGCGTTTCTCATATTATCACCGTCAAGCTGAAGAAGCCATCCGAGTGAACTCCCAAATCTTGCCGGTTCTGATTCATCTGTTATGTAATAGTTATCACGTTCAGAATCGTTTATTCCGCCCCAGCCGATAGTACTCGAGTTTAGTGCTCCTGCCTTGTCAACTTTGTCAGCTTTTGTAATGTTCTTTTTCAATCCTCTGTACATTACTGCATTAATGTCAGCCGTGGCAAAATTTGTTTTATCAACTGTGAACTTCGGTGCCTCATTCAATTGCTGTCTGCTCCTGTGCAGTCTCGGACGCCACCACTCGGGCGCGACAAAATAGAGCATTTTGTCTACATCAAATATTGAGTTCAGTAATTCGGATACAACATGTCTTGTATTATCATCAGGCATGGGAACATCCTTAAGCAGCATGTCCTGAATTAGTTTTCTGTAAACAACTATTCGTTCCTCTTCTCTGAGCTCTTCACTGTTTCTTGTCACTACCCTACTCGATTTGTTAATTCTGTCTTTTGCATTTTCTACAAATGCTTTTTCGTATTCAGTTTTCTCACGCTCTTTGAAATTTTTTATAATCAGTTCATTCTGATCATTAATGAGTTTGTTCGCGGCTTCGGTAGGATACCAGTACAGTATGAGTCTTATCTGCACGCTGTTCTTTCCCTGGAAGTCAGCGCTTTCAAGATGAAGTGTGAATGTCGCCTTGTTATCCTTGTTTGTTATCGGCGTGCTTGTTGATAAGGAGAAAGGCAAACCCTGTGAGTCATACTCAACGTTCTCAAGAGTATAATTTGATTTGGGACACAAAAACTCCTGACTGAAGTCACACCGGATCTTTTCAACATCTCCCATAAATTCCTCATTACTTGCTTCGACTCCGTCAAGATAAACTTCATCTTCATTGTCCGCTCCGTTCTCTGTCGAAATGAAAGGTATGGTAATGATCTTTTCTTCTGCGAATGGTGCAAGAGGCGGAATTGATTCAGGATGCGGGATGCCGTCAAGTTCTGGCGGCTTCGCGATATGTATCAGTTTCGAAAGTCCAAGTTCAGAGCCGGCGTCATCCACAAAAGTCTGCCAGCAAAGGTAAGTTCCGATATCCTGTACCTGCACTCCTACCTGTCTCATCTTTCTTCTTAATTCATAATTAATAAGATCATTGGTTGTGTTTGCGAGTGTGTGTTTTATGTTGCTGACATCCGTGAATTCGGAGTTTGTCTTAAATGTTGTCTTGTAATTTTTTCTTATTTCGGATGATAACTTTTCTGTCTGCTCACGCATAACCTTATGGGTCTTCTCACGTGCTGTCTTCTGAGTGTTATTGTAATCAAAGCTTGATGTCGCTTCAACTGATGCATAGGATGCCTTTACGCTTGCGCCGAATTTTATGTCCTGCTCATTATCATCTTTGACGGCTTCAGATATCTCGTCGTGAGTTGTAGTTGACTGCTCCGATTTATTGAAAATATCAAGTACCGATTCTATGCTCTTTTCGATCGTGTATTTTCTTGTATGAATTTCTATCAGCTCCACGCTTGAACCCGGACTCAGCCACACGTGACTGACAGGCGTTCCGAGAAATGAATCCAGTTCGTAAAAGTATTGTCTGAATAAATGTACAACACTGATAGGGGAGAGTGCCGCGCTGTTTATGTGATCAAGGTCCCGGGGATCAAGATTTTCAATGTTAAGATACGCACTTTGTGGATCCTGTGCCGAAAGTATCTTCATCATTTTACCAAGCTGATCCGCGTTATTATTTGAATTGTAAAATATTTCTTTAAGTGAATCATAACTTTTCTCCTTCACCAGATGCAGCAATGCCCCTGCTATAGAAGACTCATATTGAAGCTGCCGTTCGAATGCATCAGGGTTGATCTGCGCGTCTTCATTCTCTCCCTTTGACCTTCTCAGCAAAAGATTATTTCTTCCAGGCGAATCAACGGTTTTTGTTATCTTCTGATAAGCATCTGTATATGACTTTGTCACAGTCTTTTTCAGAAGTGAGTTTATGTTGTCATCGTTAATAAGACTCTTCCAGAGGTTGTTGTCAAAACTGCGGTTATACTCCGGAAGTTTTGCCGCGATCTGTTTCAGAAGTACGCTGTCATAATTCCTGAGCTTAGTCGCGTTTGACATACCGGGCTTTATCTGAATCTCTAAAGGACTGTTCTCAGTTTTCCTGATTTCAACCATAGGAAGAAATTCATATCTGATCTTTTCAAGAACCTGTTTCTTATCCTTGTTAAGACTCTTTTCGATCCTGTCCCCGATCTGCTTTGACTTCCAGCCAAGCAATGGCTGATATACTCCGAAGAGTTCACTGTCATAAGGCAACACTGATTTGTAAAAGGTTAGGTCTGTGATCTTTCTGTTTGAAGGCATGAAGGCAATATTTAAAAGGGTTAACAAATATTATTCCGGCAGATACAATTTTACAATACAACCCGTAATATTCAACACAAATATTTAAGGGAGGTGTAATCATCGTTTTATTTTATTGATGTTGTCTTTTCTTCAAATAGAAAAAAGTTTCTTACAGTAAAGTATTTTGCATTCCTCTCCTTCCCAAACCCCAGCTTGGGAAGGGAAAGTGTCTCAACTTAATTTTCTCCCTAAATTTTATTTTAGAAAAATCTTTTTCCCAAAACCGGATTCACTGGAATTTATGCCCCAGTCAATCTTTAATGGATCAGATTGAACTGCCCATATGATCTTAGCTGCCGGCTTGATTCCTCAGAGTTAAATTTATTATAAGTCACACCAAAACTAACTTGAAACTTGTAACTCGCAATTGTAACTCATATATTCACTTCCATTGAAAAATATAATGAGCATTAAAAAGATACCTGACACTATAATTAACCAAGGTGTTAAAAATGAAGTGATCGATAACTCGGCATTTGATGAAGAGGAGATAATGAAATGTTCACCTTCAAGAAAAGGAAAGACGTATAAGGTTCTGACAAAGATGGCAGAAAAACTGAGCAATGATCAGAATGTGTTCGTAGTCATCAGATTTGCGGACAGCGCGGGAAGATTCACCTGGAGACTGAGCGACTTTGACATAAAAGCTGAAGTCAAGTCTGAGATGAAAAGGGGAGACTCTAAGGTTATTGAAATTGGTCTGAAAAAATAATTCGCAGTTGGAGATGTGCCCTATTGACATCACAAAGGTTAACTCTAGAATACAATAGCCCGATTCGAGAATACAATAACCCAACTCAAGAATATACTCTATGTTGCTCTCGCTCCATAATGTACAGAGCCGGTAAACCTCGAAGTCTCGTAGGCTCAAAGAAAAACAAAAACTTTAACTAAGGCGTATGAAGATTTCAGTTATAATTATAAAAATCTTTTATTTGAGTCTTTGTACCTTAGTGGTAAAAATTTGTTTTGGATGGATGTGACTTCATTGTACTTCATTATATACTTCTCTTCTTTTGGAATTTAGTTTGCAATAAATAAGTTTTATATTGCATACTAATCACAATTCAAACAAATAATTCTCAAAAAATTTATGACCAATTTCCAGAACCCTGATAAGTTTGTTAACAGGCATATAGGTCCTGATGAAAAAGAAATAAACGAGATGCTAGAAGTCATCGGTGCTTCATCACTCGACCGGCTCATATCCGAAACCATTCCTTCTCAAATCAGAAATAATAATGAGTTAAAGCTCGACGAACCCGTTAGTGAATTTGATTTTCTGAAGAACCTTCAAAAGATATCCAGGAAGAACAAAGTCTTCAAATCGTATATTGGAATGGGTTATTATCCCGGCATTACGCCGCAGGTTATTCAGAGAAACATTCTGGAGAATCCGGGTTGGTATACTCAGTATACTCCTTATCAGGCGGAAATCTCGCAGGGACGTCTTGAAGCACTTCTTAATTTTCAGACAATGGTAAGCGATCTCACTGCCATGGACCTTGCAAACGCTTCACTGCTTGATGAAGGCACGGCAGCTTCCGAAGCCATGCTTATGTTCTATCACACACGCGGAGCTGATAAAAAAAATGCAGCCACGATACTCGTTTCCGATGAGTGCTTTCCGCAGACAATTGAAGTTTTGAAAACACGAGCTGTTCCTGTTGGAATAAAAGTAAAGGTTGGCAGCCATAACGATTTCAATCTTAATGATGATGTCTTTGCAATACTTGTACAGTATCCGTCAGGAGACGGCGCGATCTATGATTACAGCGAACTGTTTTCGGATGCGAATTCAAAAAACATAAATATAATAGTTGCTGCCGATCTGATGAGCCTTACATTGCTCAAGCCGCCCGGAGAATTCGGGGCTGACGCTGTTGTCGGTACAACACAGAGATTCGGCATTCCAATGGGTTACGGCGGACCGCACGCGGCTTACTTCGCAACAAAAGATAAATTCAAAAGACAGATACCGGGAAGAATTATTGGTGTATCAGTTGATGTTCACGGCAACAGGGCTTACCGTATGGCTTTACAGACACGCGAGCAGCATATTAAAAGAGAAAAGGCAACGAGCAATATCTGCACAGCACAAGTTCTGCTTGCTGTAATGGCAGGAATGTACGCAGTGTATCACGGTCCGAAATTATTAAAGGAGATCGCTGAAAAAATTCACGGACTGACAAAGTATGTCGGCTTAGCTATTGAAGATGCCGGCTATGTTCAGACTAACGACATTTATTTCGATACATTAAAGGTAAACGCTGATAAGAAATTGATTGCCACGATCAGGAAAGCAGCAGAGAAGAAGGGGATCAACTTCAGGTATTTTAAAGATGCCATTGGCATATCCCTCAGCGAGGTCACGGAAAAAGAAGATGCTGACGAGATCATTTCTGTCTTTGCCGAAGCAGTAGGAAAAAATATCAACGAAGAGCAATTAAAAAATATTGCTGATAATATGAATACTGATTACCCGGACGAGTTCACGAGAGAAAGTAATTATCTTATACACCCTGTTTTCAATACACACCATTCTGAAACAGAACTTCTTCGTTACATGAAGAACCTTGAAAACAAGGATCTCTCATTGACAACATCAATGATACCGCTTGGCTCGTGCACGATGAAATTAAACGCGACCGCTGAAATGGCTGGGCTGTCATGGAATGAGTTCAGCAACATGCATCCGTTTGTTCCTCTTAAACAGGCGGAAGGATATATTGAAATAATAAATGATCTAGCAAAAGATCTGTCAGAGATCACAGGATTTCCAGCAGTTTCGCTGCAGCCGAATTCAGGAGCACAGGGAGAGTATGCAGGACTTATGGTCATCAGGCAATATCATTTAAAGAGAAAAGATGCTAAAAGAAATATCTGTCTTATACCTGCGTCCGCTCACGGAACAAATCCCGCGAGCGCGGTAATGGCGGGAATGAAAGTTGTTGTCGTAAGCAGTGACGCGAACGGAAACATCGATGTTGAAGATCTTAAGAAGAAAGCCGAACTGCATAAGGACAATCTTGCCGCTCTGATGGTGACATATCCTTCGACACACGGGATCTTTGAAGAGACAATACAGGAAATTTGCCAAGTAATACACGACAACGGAGGACAGGTTTACATGGACGGCGCAAACATGAACGCGCAGGTCGGATTAACAAGTCCTCAAATGATCGGTGCTGATGTTTGTCATTTGAATCTTCACAAGACATTCTGCATTCCTCACGGAGGCGGAGGTCCGGGAATGGGACCTATCGGAGTGGCTGAACATCTCAAAGAATTTTTACCCGGACATTCAGTATTAAAACTTGGTGGTAAAAATTCAATTACAGCAGTATCTGCAGCACCATGGGGAAGTCCTAGCATACTTATTATATCTTATGCATACATAAAAATGATGGGTGCAAAAGGACTGACTGATGCAACAAGGATCGCCATACTTAATGCTAATTATATTAAAGCCAGACTTGCTGATCATTATAAAACATTGTATTCAGGTAAGAATGGCAGAGTTGCACATGAACTTATATTTGACATGAGGGAATTCAAGAATACATCTAAAGTTGAAGTTGAGGATATAGCCAAGAGGTTGATGGATTATAATTTTCACGCGCCGACAGTTTCATTCCCTGTACCCGGCACATTAATGGTGGAGCCTACAGAGAGCGAAACAAAAGCAGAGCTCGACAGATTTTGCGAAGCTATGATACTGATAAGAGAAGAGATAAGGGAAATTGAAACAGGGGAGTCTGATGTCACAGATAATGTTTTGAAAAATTCTCCTCATACCTGCCAAAGCGTGATCAGCGACAACTGGACTCATCCTTATTCACGTGAAAGAGCGGGTTATCCTGTGAGCTTGCCGGGGATAAATAAATTCTGGCCGAGCGTAGGCAGAGTTGACAGTGCGTACGGAGACAGAAATCTTGTCTGCAGTTGTAATCCGGTGAGTGATTATGCTGAGGCTGATGTAAGCGGTTAAGAAATTGAATTTAAATTTTTATTTTTCATTTTAAATTATTTTTATATTAATTAATTTAACATCACTTAATAAATCAAAAATAAAATATGTTATCAAAAGAACAATTCATTGAAGAAGTAAACTCTGTGATTGAAAAGAACAGTTTGCTTAATCATCCTTTCTATCAGAAGTGGAATGAAGGAAAGCTTACTAAAGAAGAGCTCAGAGAGTATGCAAAGCAGTATTATCATTTTGTAAAACACTTTCCTAGATTCGTAAGTTGTGTTCATTCAAATTGTGATGACGTTAAAACCAGACAGATACTTCTGGAAAATCTTGCCGATGAAGAGGGCTACAAGACAGGCATTGAAGATCATCCGAGATTATGGCTTAACTTTGCGCAAAGCTTGGGGCTGACTGAAGCTGAAGTTAAAAGTGCGGAACCGATCAGAGAAGTTGAAGATCTTGTTGACGGTATGTATGAGATCACCCGCTCACCTGAATTTACACTCGGTCTTGCTGCATTGTATGCTTATGAATCACAGGTTCCGGAAATTTCAAAAACAAAAATAGAAGGACTGAAAAAGTTTTACGGTATTGATTCTGATAAGGCGATCGAGTTTTTTAAGGTTCATGAAGAAGCAGATGTTTATCACTCACGTGATGAAATGGAAATAATGACCAGCACTAACAATTCTCTCGAAGATCAGAAAAGACTTATCAATACGATCGGTGAATCATCTACCCTTCAATGGAATTTTCTTGACGGGATTTACAAAAACTATTGCGTTAATTAATTTTTAAAATGTAATTGTCAAAAGGGAATAATTCTTCATGAGTTATTCCCTTAATTTTTTTACACATAGTAGTTACTTTGATAAAAACGGATACACATCAGATACCGGGACCCGACGCACACAGAAACTTACAACTAAAAAAAATTTTGCAAAGTTATGACCACTTCACAGATAAAAAAAGTTCTGACTTCGTATAATTCGGTTGCTATAGTCGGCTTCTCTCATAACCATCAGAGACCGAGCAACAGGATCGGACGATACATGAAAGGAAATGGTTTTAAGGTGATGGGCGTCAATCCGGGATTAGCGGGCAGGGAAATAGATGAGATCAAATGCTACGCCTCGCTCAAAGAATTACCGGAAGAAGCGGAGATAATAAATATTTTCAGAAGATCGGAATTTGTTTATGATCTGGTGGAGGAAATACTTCTGCTAAGTTATAAACCGAAAGTGGTATGGACTCAGATCGGAGTAATAAGCAGCGAAGCGAAAGAGCTTGCTTTAAAGAATGATATTGAATACATCGAAAACAAATGTATCATGGTTGAACATACATTAATATAACTACAATTTTTAATGACAGAAAAAAATCTTAAGCTGAATATCTACAGAGTTTTATCTTTCATAATACCTCTCATCGTTTACATCATTACACTGGCGCCGACTGTTACATTTATTGATTCGGGCGAGCTTGCTACGGTCGCCACGAAGCTTGGTGTCGCGCATCCCACAGGTTATCCGCTATTTACAGTTCTTGGGAATGTGTTTACGAATCTTCCAATTGGTGATGAAGTTTACCGTCTCAATCTGATGTGCGCGGTAATCTCTTCACTTGCTTTGGTGATGTTTTTTAATTTGATGGTGGTTATGCTTACAGACAGAAGCCTGCTGGAGAATGCTGACGCCGCAGATACAGTTCTTCCTAACGACATAATCTATAACATTTCATTAGCTGCAGTGTTGCTGCTTGCATTTTCCAAAACCTTCTGGGATACGGCAAACGCCATAGAGGTTTATTCACTCCATACGTTTTTTCTCATCATTAATATTTATCTTATCATAAAAGCCTGCAGTCTTACATTTGAAAACGAAAAATTTGAGCCCGGAAATGAAAGATACTGGATACTGTTTGCGTTTGTACTTGGATTGAGCTTTACAAATCATCTTTCAACGATATTTCTTTCGGTCGGATGCATATACCTGTACTTCTCAGTGAATAAATTCAGCGCATCGTCCTTTAAAAGGATTGCAATTCTCATTGTTCCTTTTGTGCTCGGATACTCTGTATATATGTATTTATTCGTGCGCGCCGAAAACAATGTGCTTAGCTGGGGTTACCCGCATAACTTCGAAAACTTCTGGAGACATTTTACCGGCAAGCAGTTCAGCATTTGGATGTTCTCGTCATTTGAAAATGCAGGCAAGCAGTTTAACTATTTTACAAAAAACTTTCCTCTTGAATTTTTTTATCTTCCGTTGCTGATCGCGATTCCGGGTTTGTTTGAATTGTTTAAAAGAAGTAAAAAACTTTTCAATTTTACATTGTTGTTATTCGGCTTCTGTGTTTTATATGCCATTAATTATGATATCTACGATATTGATTCATACTTTTTACTTGCATTCATTGTCGCTGCGATATGGATGGGCTTTGGAATGCTTTTCATTGCGAAGAAGATCAAAGGTAATGCGAAGCAGATCAGCTTTGCATTTCTACTGATATGTTTGATACCATTGGCAGAGAATTTTTCCAAAGTTGATGAAAGCAAAAATTATTTTGTAGAAGACTATACTTTAAATGTCTTTAATTCAGCTCCTGAAAATTCCATAATACTTTCTACACAATGGGACTTCTGGATTTCATCGTCGATCTATCAGCAGTATGTTAAGAATATCAGAAAAGATCTTGTCGTTATTGATAAGGAGCTTTTAAGGAAGAGCTGGTATATTCCTCATATACAAAAACATTATCCGGAAATATATGAAAGAAGCAAAGCGGAATTTGAGGCATATCAGAATGAGCTTCTTAAGTTTGAGAAGAATACTGAACGGTATACAAAGCCTTCTACTGAAGCCGACAGACAGGATCTGATGAAAATACAATCTACTTTTATAAATCTTTTAAGCAGCCTGATCGACAGAAATCCGGACAGAAATTTTTTCACAACATTTGAGATCGAGCAGGATAAGAATGAAAAATTCGGAAAAGATTATGCAAAGGTTCCTGAAGGTCTTCTTATAAAATACACCAAAGATAAAAACTACATCGAAAATAAAATGCCGGATTTCAAATATACCATCACCGACAGGAATGATTACCATCATAATTTTATTATGACGGCGTACTATAATGCTTTTCTCAGCCGGGCAAATTACCTTATGAATTTTGTAAAGCTGGATGAGGCGGAAGCCCTGATCAATAAAGCTATTGAGATCAGACCAAATGCGCCCGATGCAAGACAGCTCCTCAATAAGGTTAAACAATTAAAAACTCTTTCAAACGACAGCCCGAAGAAATAATTGAAGTTCTATATTTTAAATATTATTTTTTTGCTGTCGGTTAATTTTGCATTATCGCAAAAACAGGACAGTTCCATTACAGGAGTTGACTCGCTTACTCTTGAAGACATTACGATCGGGAAAATCTTCATTGCGGGCAATGACGTAACCGATGAAGATATCATAATGCGTGAATTGTCTGTCAGGGAAAATTCCAAGCTAAATATCAAAATGCTTGAAGATGATGTTCAGCGGCTATACAATCTCGGGCTGTTTAATAAGGTCGATGTTTATCCTGTTCCTACTGACAGCGCCTTCAAAGTTAATGTTATGTTTCTTGTCGAAGAAAGATTTTACATACTTCCTGTTCCTCAGGGAGGATTCCGCAATGGAGAGTTTTCAAAATTCTGGGCAGGACTGAACATTGTCTGGAATAATTTCAGGGGAAGAAATGAGACCGCTTCTCTTAGCTTCGGAATAGGGTATGAGCCGTTTGTAAATCTGAGCTATTCCGTACCATGGATCGGCAAGAATGCACACTACTTTTCATCTACATCCATCGGCTACTCAAAGGACTTCAACAAAAGTCTTGTTGCATTAAATGATACTGTGAACAATTCCATTCCCTTGGCATCAGAAAATTTTGCAATGTATAAGTTTGATGCATCATATACTTTAGGGAAATATTTTACAAAGGATCTTTCAGCTTTAGCTTCTTTTAAATACAACATAATCAATACTTCTCAGAATGATTCAGGAAGAACATTCTCTCCTGACGGCAAGGATAATTTTCTTACTTTTACTTTAGGCGGAAAGTATGATACAAGAAATTCCCGGGAGTATTCTCTCATCGGATCATACTATTTTCTTGAATACAAAAAATTCGGCTTCGGAAAGTTGTTTGACTTCAACAGGATAAATTTTGATGCGAGAAGATTTATCCCTGTCAAGCTTGCGCGTGATTATAGTGTAACTATAGCTTCCCGCACATTCGGCGCGGTTTCATTCGGCGGAGAAATACCTAATTATCTTGATGAGTTTTTTGGATATGATAAGCTTATAAGAGGCTATAAAAAAATTGTTTTTGAAGGAGAAAATTTGATCGGAATGTTCAACGAGATTCGCATACCTGTGATCAATCCATTTTATGTAAAAGGAGAATCACTTCCGATAGCAAACAAGATCTCCATGCTCAAAAATCTCAACTATAAATTCGGATTGTTCGCGACGATCTTCTTTGATGTGGGCGGAGTCTGGAATAAAAATAATAATTTTTTCAAGACGCAGTTTTATAATGGATTCGGCGCGGGACTTAATTTTATTTTGCCTTTTGGATTTGTAGGCAGGACAGACTTTGCATTCAGAAAGGAAGATAAGCGCTTTGTTCCCCAGATCATATTCGATCTTGACGCATCATTTTAAAAAATTGAAATGGAATATTATTTTACTGACAGATCAAACATAGATGAAGCATCCGGTGAGCTTGTTGTAGATGAATTTGAATTTAATCATCTTATTAAAGTTCTGAGAAAGAAGACAGGTGATGAAATAACAATCACAGACGGGGAGCGTAATATTTATCATTGTGTAATAGCTGAGATCAGTAAAGATAAATTACACTGTAAAATTATCAGCAGGGAATTTAATCTTTACGAGCCGGGAATCAATCTGAAGCTTTATTTATCCTTGCTGAGGAATATGTCACGGTTTGAATTTGCAATTGAGAAAGCTGTGGAGCTCGGAGTGTCATCCATTCATCCTGTTATAACAGAGCACACGGTGAATAAAACATCATTAAGCAGTTCAAAGATGAACCGGATACGCAAGATAATCATGGGAGCGATGGGGCAGTCGCAAAGATGTCTGCTGACTGAATTTAAGGAGACGATAACATTTCAGGATTTTATTTCAGGCACAAAACAGAACAGCAATAAAATTGTAATGTATGAATATTCCGAAGACATCAGTGAAATTGATCTGGAGCCGAACACTAATGATGTGAGCTTGCTGATCGGTCCTGAAGGAGGTTTCAGTGAAAAGGAAATATCAATATTAAAGAATAATAATTGGCAGGTAAGATCTCTCGGTGAGCGAAAGCTGCGCGCAGAGACTGCTGCCATAATTTCTGCCTACAACTTAATCACAAAACAAAAATAAATTATTCTCATGCTAAAGAATTTTTTCATCTTACTTTTTGCAATTTTCATTACTACCAATTTAAACGCACAATTCAACAACACTCAGCTTCAGTTTGGTATTGGTATCAGCGAGCCATACAATGATCTCAAAGGCACCTATTACACTAACGAAGCACTTGGCTCTTTTCAGGCACTGACGATCAATCCGGATTTCATTACTAACAATTACGGCGGTAAGACAGGGGTTCATTTCTTCGGGAAAGGAAAATTTAATTTCGACAAATATTCGATCATACGCGGAGTAATCGGCGGCAGCTTCAATACATTCAATACATTTGAAAGCAGTAAAAGCGGAAATATAGGAGTGCAGGTCATTAACATTAATAATCAGTTCGATACGGTTCTTACCAGTATAAACTATGATTACACTTTTAATAACTTCGGAGTGGGGCTTGGTCTTGAGCTCGCTCCGACTTCATTTACAAATTTTATAAGCCCTTACTTCGGAGCAATGCTTTCATTTAATTTTATGAACGGTGAACTTGCAAGAACCGAGAACCGGTTCGACAGTGTCAAGTTCAAGTTTTCCGATTTCAGGATTGGAGTAAATTTTGACGGAGGAATAGAAGCAAAGATAAACCCGAATTTCGGACTCGCACTGGGAATAAAATATGATCTTGGAAACTTACTCTTGAAAAATACTAACTCAAGTATTGCTGATGCGGCAGAGTGGGGAAGAACAAACGGTTCACTTAATGATGCTCAGGGAAGATTTTATTCAACTCTTTACGGACCGGTGCTGACATCTGTAAGAAGAGAAGTCGCCACCAAAGAAAAAAAAATAAACTGGGGAACTGTTTATTTGGGTGTGAACATTTACTTTGATAATACCAAACCAAAGACGCAAAAGCCAAGGAAGTAGACGCGGTGTGAACCTGAGGTTCTCAAAATAAAATTTTAGTTACTCATTATTGAAAAAAAATATACTGCTTCTTGCCTTTGTGTTAATTGCGGCATACTCAGACATTTCATATTCACAATCAAGACCTTCATTACAAATGAACATTGGTCTTGCATACCCCGGAGAAAATTTCAGCGGCGATCTGATCTCAACCAATGATTTAGGAATTTCATTTATCAGCAGTGACTTCATCAAGAATAATTATGCAACAAGTACAGGAGTCACACTGACCGGAACACTTCGATTCCCATTAGCAGCAAGCGGTATAGTAAGCGCAACTCTGCTTGGTGCTTACACTTCGTTTAACTCATTTACAAAATCATCCTTCGGAACAACAATTGAGAATAACATTGTCGTACCTGTTTCATTTGAAAATAAATTTTCAGTATCAACTTTCGGTCTTGGTGCGGAAGTAAGTCCGTTGATCGGATCAAGGATACGCCCGTTTGTAAATGCTAATTTTACATTCAGCATACTAAGCCTGACACTTGTCAGAAATCAATTTTCAGGAATAATATTTAACGATGCTTTCAGAATGGGACTGCTGACGGACGCAGGAATAAATTTTAAGTTAAGTGATGAGTATTCTGTTTCTTTGAGCGGCAGTTATCACCTCAGTAATTTATTTTTAAAAAAGAGTAAAGCCGGTTTTGAAGACAGAATAGAATTTAACAGAGAAAGCGTACCGATCAACGACGGAGAAGGTTCGTATTATACAAATCTCACCAATCCGAATTCATCATCTTCATTAGTCACAGGCAGAAATAAGAATGTGAACTGGTGGAGTCTTAGTCTCGGATTAAACATTATGTTGGGAAAATCAAAAAGAAAATAATTATATTGAAAAACTCTCTTATTAAAATTAACCTTAAGTGAAAGGGAATACATGAAACAATTTTTCGTATATGCTTTGTCTGTTTTTCTATTAAGCGCAATGCTTGTTAGTTGCGGCAAAAAGGAAGAAAAATTAACTGAAAACAAGGAGAAGGAAAAAACTGATACTTCCAAAAAGATTTCCGGCGGTTCACCCGGAAAAGATCTGTTCTACATGAAGTCTGCAGAAAACAATATTGCCTGTGCTGACTGCCATAGTGACGGTACAAATACTTCAAATCCACTGACAAAATATTTTTCCAATATACAGGGGGCATCAAAAAGAACTTCTACATTTATGGGAAAGTTCAAAGGTGAAGAAGTGGCGCTCAATGCAGGCGGAGCAACACTTTGCTGGCAAGAATATATGAGAATGAAAACTCCGTTGACTCCTGAACAGATTCAGTCTTTAAATTCATACTATACTTCTGTTGCCGGGAAAGATTCTCCATCTGAGATCAAGTATGAGACAATTGCATTGCCTGTAAAAGATAAAGCAAAGTTAAAGGGAGTACAGAGTGTAATAATAGCATTGAAAGGTGATGCGGTAAAAGGTGAACAAACTTTCAAGAACGCGTGTGCATTTTGTCACGGTGAAAATTCAACTGTAAAGAAAGTGCCTTCCATGCTTGAAGACTTTGAAGGAAATGTTAAATCTATCACATTCAATGTCCGGCTGGGTGACGGCGCAATGCCATTCTTTCATGCACCTGCTTTAAGCGATCAGGATATTGCTGATGTTGCTGCTTATATAATGCAAACCAGCAGTAAGTAAAAAGTTAAAGAATAAAATCAAACAGCAGATTATAAAAAAAGAGGAGATCTTGAATAGGATCTCCTCTTTTCTTAAACATCTAAAAACAAATTTACGAGAGTAGTATGTAAACCATAATAATGATAACACCGGCAACAGAGATAGTGGTATAGTCCTGAATGATACCGGTCTGCATTTTCCTCCAGTCAAAACTGATATTCGAAACATATCTTGCAATCCCGTTTATAAATCCGTCAATAATTTTTATGTCAAATATTTTCCAAAGAAAACCTTCGGAAGTTTTTTGGATCGGCGTTACAATTGCTTTGTCATATACTTCATCAACATAGTATTTATTCTCCAGCACTTTTCCAAATCCTTTTTCAGGTTCAAAAGATTCCTGCTTTGAATATCTCCTGAAAGCAATAACTATGGAGACTACAGCAACTAAAACCGCTATAGAAACAAGGAGCAGTTCAGTTGCCATTGAAGGTTCTTGAACTTTATGGATTGTCTCCAGGACTGCGGTAGATTTTTCAAAAACAGGATGAAGCCACTGTTCGAGATAGGTCGGAATACCCATAAAGTGTGGTACGCCGATGAAGCCGCCAATTGCTGAAAGCACCGCCAGAATTATCAATGGTAAGGTCATTGTAGAAGGGGACTCATGTGGATGAACTTTATTTTGATCATACCTTGGTTTACCAAAAAACGTAAGGGCAACCATTCTGAACATATAAAAAGCTGTAAGTGCGGAAACAATTAAAGTTATGATCATAAATGGAAGTCCGATCTCCTTAAAAGTCTCAAAAATGATCGCATCCTTACTGAAGAACCCTGACAAAGGCGGAATACCTGCGATTGCAAGTGAGCCGATGAAAAAGGTAATGAAAGTAATTTTCATCTTACTTTTTAATCCGCCCATTTTAGTGATATCCTGCTCATCATTCATACCATGAATTACCGAACCGCTGCCAAGGAAAAGCAAAGCCTTAAAAAAGGCATGAGTGATAAGATGAAATATTGCGACCCAGTAAACTCCTGTTCCTAAAGCAATGAACATAAAACCAAGCTGTGAAACTGTAGAGTATGCGAGAACTTTCTTAATATCGTTTTGCTTCAATGCTATCGTCGCAGCCATCAATGCTGTAAATAATCCTATGTAAAAGATTGTCATTTGGGCAACAGGGGACAAGGCGTAGAGTAAGGAAGTTCTCGCTATAAGATATACACCCGCTGTAACCATTGTAGCAGCGTGAATCAGAGCTGAGACCGGTGTGGGACCTGCCATAGCATCAGGAAGCCAGACAAACAATGGGATCTGAGCTGATTTTCCTGTTGCTCCAAGAAATATCAGTAAAGCTATGATTAATAAGAGTGGATCTCCGACATTATATCCGGAGAGACCCTCAAGAAATTTAGATATATCAAGAGTATTAAAATTTGTAAAAATAAAAAACATTGCTACCATAAATCCGAAGTCACCTATCCTGTTAATAATAAATGCTTTTTTAGCAGCGTCACCTGTAAATTTCTTTTCGTACCAGAAACCAATGAGAAAATACGAACATAGTCCCACGCCTTCCCATCCAAGAAAAACAAGTAAGAAATTATCAGCAAGAACAAGATGAAGCATTGCAAAGATAAAGAGATTAAGAAAAGCAAAGAACTTTGCAAAACCCGGATCTCCGTGCATATAGCCGATAGAATAGAGGTGGATCATGGCGCCTATTCCGGTAATAATGAGAACCAATGAAATGGAAAGTGGGTCAATCAGGTAGGCATAATTAACAGTGAAACTTCCTGCTGTTATCCAGTTGTAATAATTCAGAACGATTTTTCTTGAGCCGGGATCTGCCGAAAGTAATTCGAAGAAAGTCAGTGCAGCTATTATGAATGGAATAAAAACAGCCAGGGTTGAAATAGTACCTATAACTTTTTCGTTCTTAATTTTTTTTCCAAGTAAGCCGCTTATCAAAAAGCCGATCAAAGGAAGTAAAGTAACAAGGTAGAAGGAATTTGCCATCAGGTATTGATAAAGGTTAAATTACCATTTAAGAATATTTATTTCGTCTATATTAACAGACTCCTTATTGCGGAAAAGGGCTATGATAATTGCCAACCCTATTGCTGCTTCTGCAGCAGCTACAGTCATTACAATAAACACAAATATCTGTCCGTTTATATTTCCCAGATATGAGGAAAATGCAACAAGAGTTAAATTAATGGAATTAAGCATCAGCTCAATGCACATGAATATAATTATTGCATTTCGTCTGACTAAAACACCGATGACACCAATGCAAAACAATATTGCACTGACAATTAAGTAATAGTTTATTTCAATCATAATGATGCAAAAATAAATATTTTATTGCAGAAATAAAACATAATTAACAGTTGTTTTCTGAATGAAAAGTTTTACAGTAATTTAAAAGAAGGGTAGTTTGAGTAATTCACTAATCAAAGACTTCCACAAGAGAAATATCAATTCAACTTTACATAATACACATTATCGCACGTCTTTAATATTTTAAATCTTTATTCTTTTCAACAATTTAACTGTGGCGGTTACAATGGTGGGTTTCATGTATTTCCGGATGGAACGTATTAAAGTTTCTATTTCAATTTTAGTTGCACCCAGATTGAGACATCCTTTTAAATGAGAATGCTGCTGTTCCGGATAATAGTTTACGCAAAGAATTGTTACATTTATAAATTCTCTTTCTATGAGGGATAACCCTTTTCTTCCCATAACTTTTCCGTAACCTTCTGTAAGTATCCACTCTTTTAAATCAGGGCTATACAAAGACATATTATCAATTAGCTTTTTATAATTGTTTTTATAAATTAATTTGCAATTAAGCTTACCTGTATGGTTAAATTTTCTTAGATCGTATACTGATTTGGACTTTTTGAATTTCGGATAAACTTCTGTGAAGATTTTCAATGATTCAATTGCAGCGGGAAATCCGCAAAAAAGATAACTTTGCAGAATGATTTCATATAATTTACGAGGGTCATATTGGTTCGCTTTGAACAAGTCTACGAATCGAACTAATTCATTCCTTTTACGGGCTGCAATGCAAGCTGATATTTTACACAGCAACAATAATTGATCAGTCATAACTTAATTTTAGTATTCTTAATTTGAAAATTTTAGATCTATACACATTAAAGCAGTTTGTTAAAAATTTCCTTTTTGGGATACTGTGTTTTCTTCTTGTGTTTATACTCGTGGACCTGTTTGAAAATCTCGACAAGTTCATAGATAAGAATTTAAATTTTGTTTCTATAGCTCAATATTATCTATACTTTATACCCGAAATTCTAAAGTTAATAACACCTATTGGAATGCTTCTTGCAACTTTGTTTACGATGAGCAGATTTGTCAACTATTCCGAGTTTACAGCGATTAATTCCGCAGGAGTGAGTCTATTCAGATTTGCGCTTCCCCTTTTGGCTTTTGGTATATTCATGACAATTTTCTCATTTTATTTCAATGGCTGGATAGTTCCTAAATCAAACTCGCTTAAGTTCAACTTTGAAAGAACTTACATGGATAAAAATAAACTACAGGGTGTTATCCCAAATCTTCATATACAGGATGCGGATAATCAGTTCATATTCATTGGTAATTACCTTAAGTCGGATAAGTCAGGTTCAGGTGCTTCCATACAGATCTTTTCCAGATCCGATCTATCCCGGCTTGAGAACAGATTTGATATTAAAACTATGAAATGGGATTCTACAAAAAATGAGTGGAAGCTTATAGGTGTAACAAAAAGGTACTTTGATTCTGTATCCTCGGCTGAAAAGATATTTTCTTATGACACCATTTACACTTCACAGATTCCGGAGATAAAAAAAATATATCTTACTCCTGCAAATATAATTAAGAAACAGCTTAAGCCGGATGAACTTATGCTCACCGATCTTAAAGAGTTCATTGAATCAATGGAAGAAAGCGCACAGGATGTCTCAAGATCTAAAGTTGACTATTACTCGAAGATATCATTTCCCTTCGCAAACATAATAGTGATACTATTCGGAATTTCCCTTAGCATAAACAGGCGTAAAAGCGGTGCAGCATTGCAATTTGGAATAAGCATTCTTATTGCATTCATTTATCTTGGATTTATAAAAATTTCACAAACGTTTGGTTACAACGGCGAGATAAATCCAATGCTTACAGCGTGGCTTGCAAATATAATTTTCTTTGCTCTTGCGATAATAAATCTTATCAGAGTTAATTTATTCCGTAGCTGATTAGTTGATCTTCTCTTCTTTTGGATTTACCGGAAGCTGAAACCCCATTCCCCCATTGTTAGGATCTGCCTGAACGACAATTTCCCCATACTGCTTTTCAAACCTTTGAATGTTTTCCTTCATTGCGGAAAGAAATAATTTTGCATGCTGAGGTGTCATGATTATTCTTGAATGTACCTTTGCTTTTGGTACTCCGGGAAAAATTCTTGTGAAGTCTATTATAAACTCTGCCGGTGAATGAGAAATTATTGCGAGATTGGAATAAGTACCTTCTGCTTCTTTTTCTCCTAACTCAATATTGATCTGCTGATGAGGCATATTTTCATCAGAGTTACTGTTGTTTTTGTTGTTCATCTGTCTATTTATTTGATTTATAGTGTGAACGAAAATAAAACAATAAATTTCAAATTGCAAAGTAGAATAGATTGAAAGTTAGAACTAACTCAAACTAACACTAATAGAGGGAATACTCTCTCACATATTTTTGTATATCATTAATTCAAAATGAATTCCAGTTTACTTGATTATCATCTGGGCTTAAAATTTATATTCTTGAATTCCCTTTAAGTATTAGGTATTTTTAAGAATTAGAAACTTAAACTTCCATCATAAATGAGTTTACTTGTTATTGGTTCACTTGCACTTGACACAATTGAAACACCTTTCGGTAAAGCTGAGCGTACACTTGGCGGCTCTGCAACCTTCATTTCTACATCAGCGAGTTATTTTACAAGCCCCGTAAGACTGGTCGGCATTGTCGGATACGATTTTCCGGAAGAAGAGATCGAGTTTCTGAAATCAAAAAAAATTGATATATCAGGTCTTGAAATTTCAGAGACCAAAAAAACTTTTCACTGGCACGGAAAGTATGACTTTGATCTTAACTCCAGAGAGACTCTTGTGACTGAGCTAAATGCATTCGAAACATTTGATCCTGTAATTTCAGATAAATTCAAAGACAGTGAATATGTTTGTCTTGGAAATCTGCATCCGAAACTTCAGAAAAAAGTTATTGAACAAATGACCAAACCTAAGCTTGTTATGTGCGATACGATGAACTTCTGGATTGAAGGTGCTCTTGATGATCTGCTTGA
The DNA here is from genome assembly GCA_034439935.1 of bacterium. Lineage (GTDB taxonomy): Bacteria > Bacteroidota > Ignavibacteria > Tepidaquicellales > Tepidaquicellaceae > JAGPCH01. Next base: position 24,600 of record JAWXBH010000004.1, on the reverse strand, counting down.
AATATTAAAACTTGTAAATCTTCTTGTTATAAATGACAGTGAAGCTAGAGAGCTGTCCAAAGAATTCAATCTTGTTTCAGCGGCTAAAAAAATAATGTCGATGGGTCCTGAAACAGTAATTATAAAAAAAGGTGAACATGGTGCTTTATTGTTCACCAAGGATATGATCTTCTCGGCTCCTGCCTATCCACTTGAAATGGTCTTCGATCCGACGGGTGCCGGTGATACATTTGCCGGAGGAATGATGGGATGGCTTGCAAAGACTGACGATCTCTCGGAAAAGAACCTTAAGCTTGCTGTAATATATGGAAGTGCAATGGCATCACTTGCCGTGGAAAAATTTTCACTCGACGGAATCAGAGATCTGACTCAGGAAGAGATCAAGAATAGATTCAATGAGTTCAAGAAGCTTACACATTTTGAAGAAATAAATCTGTAATTAATTAATGAAACATAAATAAAATATTAAACGTATTCACTTCTGCATATGTCTATTGTAAAAACCGAAGCATTTGTACTTAAAAGTTTTAAGTACGGTGAAACAAGCAAGATCGTAACATTGTTCACGAAAGATTTCGGCAAAATGAATGCAATCGTTAAAGGTGCAAGGAACTACAAATCAAAACTATGCGGGACACTGGAAACAATGAACTATATAAACGTAATAATTTATGTAAAAGAAAACCGCGAACTGCAGCTTGTTACAGGTGCTGAGTATAAAAATTCGTTCAGTAGTATCATTACTGACTTCGATAAGCTGGAAACTGCATACCGCATAATTGAAATTCTCAACAGATCTCTTACAGGCAGTGAAATAAATCAGCCTGTATTTAAACTTCTGCTTGAAACATATTCAAAGCTCAATACTTCAATTAAAAATTTTTCATGTTATCTTTTATATTTTCAGATCAGACTTACGAAGATCATGGGGCTTGATCCCGATCTTTCAGAAATAAATTCAGATAACGAAACTTTTTTTGACAAGAAGGAATTTTACTTTAATAAAACCATGCTTTACCCCTTACAATTGATAAGTCAGAATAAGATTGAAAATATAGAACACATAGATATTGATCAGAAATCATTGTCCGGACTTATCCACAGATATGACAAATATTTATCACATCACACACACGGCTATAGAAATTACAAAACAGCAAAAGTGTTTGAAGAAATCAACATCAGTTAAAACTACATTAACTATTAAAATAAAAAAAATAAAAGTAACATAGGAGAAAATAAAAATGTCAAAAAAATCAATAATATTTGCAGGTCTTTTGTTAGTTATGGCTCTGTCATTTGGCGGTTTACTTATCGCTAATTTCGGGAATGTTAAGCAGACTATTGCCGGTTCACAGGTGGATTTTAAAACCACCCCGCCTATTCAAAATGCCAATCCCCATTTAAAAGGACTCAATGATGCATTCGTGGAGATTTCAAAAAATGTCACACCCACTGTTGCATACATTGAAGTAACAGTCGGAGCAAATGAAGAAGGTCAGGAAATGGATAAATCTCAAACACCTTTCGGATTTCCACCGGATTTTAAAATGCCTGAAGAAAGTCCGGGAAGAGGAAGCGGTTCGGGAATTATCATCAGTGAAGATGGGTACATACTAACCAACAATCACGTTGTAAAGAACGCTTCTGAAAACGGAATCAGAGTTATTCTGACAGATAAAAGAGAGTTTACAGCAAAGCTTATCGGTGTAGATCCGAATACAGATGTTGCAGTAATTAAAGTAGACGCAAATAATTTACCTGTAGCTACTATTGGAAACTCAGATGATGTTCAAGTCGGTCAGTGGGTCATTGCAATTGGAAACCCTCTCGGTCTTAACAGCACTGTTACAGCAGGTATAGTTTCAGCTTTGGGCAGGAATATTAACATGGGTGACAACAATTATGCAATCAATAACTTTATACAAACTGATGCTGCTATCAATCCGGGTAACAGTGGCGGGGCTTTAGTGGATATTAATGGCACATTAGTAGGAATCAATACTGCTATCAAAACAACCAATGGATACTATCAGGGATATGGTTTTGCAATTCCAATTAATCTTGCTAAAAACGTCGCTTCAGAATTGATGGAAAATGGAAAAGTTACAAGAGGGTATATTGGTGTTTCTATTAAAGATGTTGATGTCAAAGAAGCCAAAGGGTTAGGACTTGAGAAAGTTCAGGGAGTTTTAGTTCAGGACGTTATTGCAGGCGGAGCAGGTGAGGAAGCCGGTGTTAAAGTAGGAGACGTAATACTTTCAGTAGATGACAAAGAAGTAAACGCAGCAAATGAATTACAGACGATAATAGGTTCACATCGTCCGGGCGAAAGCGTCAGCTTAAAGATTTTCAGAGAAGGCAAGAATATTGAAAAATCTGTAACTCTTAAGCCAAGAGATGAAAAGGCAAATCAGACAGCTCAAAATACTGTTCCCAAAGAAAGTCCTTCCGATGTGAATTCAAAGAGTTTTGAGTCAATTGGCATTACTGTTACTCCCCTTTCGAGTTCGGTTAAAGAAAAGTTCAATATTGAAAATGGTGTTTATATAAGTGGAGTGAAACGTTTTTCGGAAGGATTTGACAGAGGATTGAGTGAGGGATTAGTAATAATTGAAGCAGATAAAGAGAGAATCGATAACGTTGATCAGCTTACTTCGATCTTGAATAATAAGAATAAGGGTGACGTTGTAATTTTAAAAGTGAGAAATCAACAGGGTGCAGTAAGATTAGTCGCCGTTGAGATTAAATAGTTGTAGAGTAATTCCGGGAGGTTTTTCAATCCTCCCGGATATTTTTAAAATAAATTGTCAAAAAGGTTGCTTTTTAATTTAGATTTTTCTAATTTTGTATAAGGTATATGGAAAAAAATTACATTAAAATATTAATTATTCTTATGATTTTCAGTTTGAGCATTAATTTAAATGCTGAAACTAAAACTCATACCGATAATAAATTGGAAGGTAAGGGAGCCGGTAAGGTCCCAAATATTTCTGATGATTATAAATTATATCAGAACTTTCCAAATCCATTTAACCCAGCTACAATACTCAGTTACAAAATTAATCAAAGCGGCTTTGTCACACTTAAAGTTTATAATTTAGTCGGACAGGTTGTGAAGACCTTAGTTAGTGAATACCAGGAATCCGGTACTTACAGTAAACAATTTGATGCCGGAGAGTTATCAGCCGGTATTTACTTATATAAACTACAGGTTAATAACTTCACATCTGTTAAAAGAATGACGCTTATTAAGTAAGTCCCCATTAACTAATCCGGTTTAAACACAAAATGTTCAAAAATATATTTGTTCTAAGTACATTCATTTGTATTCTTCTTTCATCTATTAGTTATTCCCAAGGAAAAACTGTTGATGATTTCTCAAAAAAAACACTCCCGGACTGGATCTGGGGCGGTGTTGAAATGAAATATTCCCATCCTGAAGATAATAAAGAAAATGGTTACGCTGAAATTTCTTCCAAAGAAATAATTAAGGAGAATGCCTACATTGGTAAAGTCTTTTTAAAAAGACCCCACCTTTTCAGTGCAGGAAATTATATTAATATAATGTTAAAAGGTGTCGACAATGATGCTTCTGTTAAAATTCAATTATTATACGACGTTGATAATAATACAATGTTTGAAGAAGGTGAAGACATAATGCTTGTGTCCAAACCTGTTTCACTTAATTTTAACGGCTGGAAAGAAATTAAACTAAAGCTTGATCAGGAAAATTTTGAGATCATATCTAAATTTCACGATAATTTTGAAGTGACCGAAGAAGAAGTTCTTGGGATACAATTGGAATTTGAATCTAACGTTAAGTATAAAGCTGGTAAGTTTGAAACCGGTATCGCCCTTATTTCTGAAATTCAAAACAAGGAAGTATTTACAGATGGAGAGACAAGTTTATCTTCAAATAATAAGGAGTCGTATTTTGGGATAAGAAATTATCCAAATCCTTTTAATCCATCAACTACAATTACTTTTAACTTACCTCAATCAACTTCCGTTGTACTGACTGTTTATGACAGACTTGGTCGTGAGGTTTCTGTATTAGTTAATCAGAATTTAGATGCAGGCGAGCATACTGTTGATTTCAATGCCGGTGAGCTTCCAAGCGGTATCTATTTCTATAGAATTAAAACTCCCGAAAAAACTGAAGTAAAGAAAATGCTGTTTACCAAATAAAATCTTATAAATTTTGCAATAAAAAAGCACCCTACTTTATCAGTAGGGTGCTTTTTTTATTCTAATTTTTTTATTTTACTTTACTAAAGTAATGCCTGCCGGGAAAGAGCCCATTTCTATTTTGATTGTGGGTGAAAGTGTAAAATCTGAAACTCTGATTACTCTTGAAACACCAAGCTTTGTACTTCCCACCTGAGGATGATGTCCGTCAAAACCTGATTGCGTTTCACAAGCTATTATAGCAAATAGCCCATTAGCCGTAAAATCAACACCATGCGGCTGAATGCCAACGGAACTGATAGTAGTCTGCAAAGTTTGTGTAGCAACATTTATTACTGATACTGTATTGTTATTCCTGTTGCATACAAACAGAAACCTGCCATCATTTGTGATCTTCATCAATAAGGGATATGCATTTGTGCCAAGCTGGATCGCGTTAACCTGGGATAAGTCTGATGTATTATAAACTCTTACTTCATTTGAACCTCTGCAGCTTGCAAATAAATATGCTTCATCAGGAGAAAGTACTATCTGGTAAGGCTTGAAGCGACCTGTCCCTTGTCCGCTTGGTGGAACTGTTGGATCAATGCTGCTTTTAATGAATGTAGAATCATTTATGAAACTTTGAGTGCTGAGCTTAAATAAATACTCGCCGATTTCAGATGCTACAAACAGAGTCTGTCCGTTTCGTGTCATTGCCATTCCGTGAGGACCTGTCATTGCAGGATCAGAAAATGTTCCAATTACAGTCATTGTCTGTGTGTTAAACTTTGTAGTTGTTCTAACCGAACCGCTGGATTCGAAGTTTGTAACAAAGCCAATATTTCCGTCAGGAGTCACTTCTATATGAGCAGGACTCGGGTCTGCTGCCATTCTGCCTAATTTTACATAAGTATTAGCGTCATATTTTTCGATAAAACCCTCCTGAATTAAACTAACATAAAAATATTTTTTGTCAGGACTAAGGGTAATATAGTGTGGAGCATCAAGCTGGTTGGGTCTTCCTCCCACCGGGATCAGTCTTAAAACCTGATGAGTATTTTGATTGATCACTGCCACAAGATCCGAAGCTTGGTTGGTAATAAATCCTTTTTCATTTATCGGTACATCATTAAATGCAGTTTGCCCATTGCTGTTTGGTGCACCGCTATTAATCCAATTCATTATAGTTGTTACCTTTTGTGCATCCAGTTTGTGATATTCAGGCAGCGTTATTGTAATCACAGGTGCATAATTTGTGTCCGTGTTTACCACTGAAATCAGATGTGACCAGAATCCGTTATAAGGAATTACCATTGAACCATTTTCGGAACCGTTCATAGTTTGCTGCCAGTCCTCAAGATTTAAATTTCTTGAATTATTTCCGCTGGCATGACATGAAGGAGTTGTACAGGTTATAGAATTGGTAGATACTGGTGTATTAAATATTTGCTGAATATCTGATGGAAAGCCTGCTGAGTTTCCGGGATCATTTACAAAATCCTGTTTACAAGACTGAAAGAATATTACTGATAGACATATTGCTGAAAGTATCGAGAAGACGAAAAATAATTTCGATAACCTCTTTATTAGTTTGTACATTAATGTGCTATTTTATTATTAAATCTTTTTCGAATGTTTTTATTTCATCAATGAATTTCTGACCAAAGGATTGAGGTTCATTCATTTTATTGATGTTTACCAGTATCCCCTTCCCTTCACAAATAATAGATCCGGTTATTTTGTTTTCAATTATTTGTTCAAAACAAAAACTGGAATTTTTTATCCATGCAATCTTTGTACAAATATTAAGTAAATCATCAAGGTAAGCGAAAGACCGATAGTCAATTTCATTATGCACTACTACAACTTTTAATCCGTCATTAAAGATTCCTGAGGGAAGTATTGTATACCCGAGATTACGCCTGTATTCAACCCTGCCTATTTCAAGATATTTGAAATAGTTTATATTATGTACAATCCCCTGTGAGTCAACTTCAAACGTTCTGACTCTTACATTAATGCAGTGATTATATTCTGATAAGTCCAATTGTCATTTAATGAATCAAAATAAAGCATTGATGCAAAACATTCAATTGATTCTAATAACTCACTTAAAATTGATTTTGCCATTTTGTATATTTATATATATGATAAACAAAAATAAAAAAATCAATAAAAAGATCGCACTTATAGGATTCCCTATGGATCTTGGTGCTGACAGGCGTGGAGTTGATATGGGACCATCAGCTATCAGATATGCCAATCTTGAAGAAAAACTTGAGAAGCTCGGATACAATGTCACTGATTTTGGGGACGTAGATATTCAGATCTCGGAGACACAAAAGATCAGAAATTCCAAGCTTAAGTATTTACCTGAAATAACAAAAACTTCCAAGATTCTTGCCCAGAAAGTTGAGTCACTTATGAATAAGAATTATTTTCCCCTGATAATAGGAGGCGATCATGCTACAGCCATTGGTACCATTGCAGGAATTGCAAACTATTGTAAAAAGAGAAATGAAACTTTGGGAATTATTTGGATCGATGCGCACGCCGATATGAATACTGCCGATACAACTCCTTCCGGAAACATTCACGGAATGCCTCTTGCTGTTGCGCTTGGATTAGGTGATAAAAAGCTCACTCACATAAATGGGTTTTCTCCTAAGGTTAAAGTGGAGAATGTAGCGCTCATCGGGATACGTGATGTTGATTATTATGAAGCACAGACTATAAAGAAGCATCAGCTATGTGTTTACACAATGACTGAAGTTGATAAAATGGGAATTCACAGAATCATAGCAAAAGTTTTAAATGATTTTAAATCACGCGTTGATCATATACATATAAGTTTTGATATGGATGGTATTGATCCGGAATACGCAGAAGGTGTAGGAACACCAATCCCGGGAGGTCTTACTTATCGTGAGTCACAATTATTAATGGAGATGGTTGCCGATTGCGGGTGCATGAATTCACTTGAAGTGCTTGAAGTGAATCCAATCCTTGATACAAAAAACAGGACAGCTTATCTTGCTACCGAACTTATAATTTCAGCTTTAGGTAAAACTACTTTATATGATTAACTTCTGAAGTTTCTCTAATTTATTATTCGCTTCAGACTGCTTTTCCTTTTCTTTAGCTATGACTTCCGCAGATGCTTTCTGAAGAAAATTTTCATTGTTAAGCTTTTTATTAAGCCCTACTATATACATTGTCAAATTTGCAATTTCCTTGTTCACCTTCTCGCTTTGCTTTTCAATGTTAAGAGTACCCTCAAGTGAAAGGTATATTTCAAAATTACTAATTACAGCAGTAGCAAATTCTTTTTCGGAAGTAAATTTCTCAGTAATATTCAGATTTTTTAAGCTGCATAATTTCATGACATAATTACTGAATAGATTTAGTAAAACTTTACTTTCATCTGAATTGCTTACAAGAGTAACATCAGATGGCAAGGATGCTTTAATCCCATTATTGATCTTCAGATTTCTTATTGCAGTAACAATTTCTTTTATCTTCTCAAAATCATCTTCAGTTTTTTGATCAATATTGCCTTTGTCAGACTCTGATATCCGCTCAAGAGAAATACTTTGCTCTCCCCTGCCCTCACGGATCGAGTGCCACAGTTCTTCAGTAACATAAGGTATAACCGGGTGAAGTGTTTTTAAAATATTCTCGTAATAATTTAAAGCAGTATCAATAATCCTTACAGCATTCTCAGGGCTATTGGCAATTTTTATCTTTAACAGTTCAATATACCAGTCACAGAAATCACTCCATACAAAATTGTATAAAGCTTTTGAATATTCATTTAACCGGTATTCACTTAAAAATTTTTCGGCGTCTGCCAGAGAAGAATTGTATCTGCTTTCAATCCATACATCAATAAGATCGGCATTGTATGATTTATTCTGTTCAATATTATCTTCAGAAATTTTTTCTTTCATCATTATCAGGAATCTTCCGGCATTCCAAAGCTTTGTGACAAAATTTCTCCCGATCTGTGTTTTCTCTTCCTCAAACAATACATCATTACCCAGAGGAGCAAGGTAAACGATTGTAAATCTCATCGCATCTGTTCCGTACTTATCCATCAGCTCAATTGCATCTGAAAAATTACCAAGTGACTTGGACATTTTCAAACCTTTGCCGTCTCTGACTGTAGAATGAAAGTAAACTTCACTAAATGGTATCTTTCCCGTGTATTCCATTCCTGCCATGATCATCCTGGCTACCCATAGAAAAATTATTTCTGGTGCCGTTGATAAAAAATCTGTGGGATAATAATAATTCAATGTTTCGTTAGTCGCATCTTTTTCACTGTTCTCCCATCCAAACACACTTAACGGCCATAGCCATGAAGAGAACCACGTATCAAGCACGTCTTCATCTTGGTTCCAGTTTTGAATATCCGCAGGCGGATCTGTTTCACAATAAATTTCTCCGGTTTCCTTATGATACCATATCGGAATCTGATGCCCCCACCAAAGCTGTCTGGAAATGCACCAGTCGCGGATGTTCTCCATCCAGTGATAATAAACTTTTTCGTATCTCTCCGGAAAAAATTTGATCTCTCCTTCTTTTACGACGCGCAAAGCAGGCTGAGCAAGCTGTTTCATTGACACAAACCACTGCTCGGAAAGATAAGGTTCTATAACAGCTTTAGTCCGTTCCGAAACTGCAACATTATGGGTAAGATCTTCAATTTTAATAAGCAGGTCCATTTCCTTTAATCTCTTTACAATTTTTTTCCTGGCTTCAATAATTTCAAGTCCCGAAAATTCTCCCGCAAGTTCATTTAATTTTGAATCCTTTGAAAGAACAGTAATCGCTTCGAGGTTATGTCTCTTACCAACTTCAAAGTCATTCAGATCATGAGCCGGTGTTATTTTCAATGCTCCGGTACCAAACTCCTTATCAACATAATCATCCTCTATTACCGGAATAAGTTTATTAAGGAAAGGGAGTATAACTTTCTTATTTTTAAACTGTTTAAAACGCTGATCCTCAGGATTTACAGCGACTGCTGTATCACCGAATAAGGTTTCAGGTCTGGTAGTAGCGATGGGAATATAGTCATCAGAATCCTCCAGCTTATACTTTATAAAATAGAGCTTATCATTCTTTTCTTCATAAAAGATCTCATCATCACTTACTGCAGTCTGTGAAGCCGGATCCCAGTTTACTATTCTGTTGCCCCGGTAAATTAGACCTTTCTTATAAAGATCAACAAAAACTTTTTTAACGTTAAGCGAAAGTACATCGTCCAAAGTAAACCTTTCCTTTGACCAGTCAACAGATGCGCCAAGCTTTCTTAACTGCTTTAAAATTGTCCCGCCATTCTTTTCTTTCCATTGCCAAACCAGTTTAATAAATTCTTCTCTTCCGAGATCATACTTAGTCTTACCTTGTTTTGCAAGTTCTTTCTCAACCATTACCTGAGTTGCAATTCCGGCATGGTCCATTCCCGGAACCCAGCATACTTCAAATCCTTTCATGCGTTTCCAACGGCAATAAATATCCTGAATTGTGTTGTTAAGCATGTGCCCGAAATGTAAAATGCCTGTAACATTAGGAGGAGGGATCACTACCGAAAATTTTTTCTTAACGGGGTTTGGTTTTGATTCATAAAGCTTATTATTTTCCCAGAACTCCTGCCACTTTAGCTCCGAGCTTTTATAATCGAAATTTTTGGGGATTTCATTCATATCAGACTAACTCTTTCTCTTTCTTAAAATTATTTTGTAATATTTCACTGGCAAGATTAAGATAAGCTATTGCACCTTCTGAATTTATTTTATAAAGACACAATGGCTTGCCGTAAAATGTTGATTCATTTAGCAGATTCGTATTTGGAATTACCGTATTTAAAAGATATTTACTGTATTTAATTTTAAGTTCGCGCTCTGAGATCTTTGTGACCTTTGAATCTTTTTCATACATTGTTAAAACAATGCCTTCAATGGTCAGCTCTGGATTTGAAATTTCCCTGATCCAATTGAAGTAATTGAAAAGCCTGTCGACGGCTTCAAGTGAAAAATGTCCGGACCTGATCGGTATAAGGATGGAGTCAGATGCAACAAGCGCGTTTGTTGAAATACCTTTTAACACCGGCGGGCAATCCATTATTATAAAATCGTAATAGTTTTCAACATCCCGTAAAGCGTTTTTTAATATGAGACGGTTCTCAGAGAATTTGATGAATTTATCATGCATGTTGATCGAATATACATTCGATGGAACAAAATCGAGAAACTCAAGATCAGTCCTGTGGATCGCAGACTTCAGTGAATGAGTAAAAGCAAATATTTCAGCCAGACTCGCCTTGATTTTATCGGGTGTAAATCCAAGCGCTATTGCTGAAGCTCCGAACGGGTCAACATCTATCAGTAATGTCTTCTTTTCGGCAACAGCAAGTGATGCTGCGAGATTCACTGCTGTGGTGGTTTTGCCCACACCACCTTTCGGTACACAAACTGAAATAATTTTTGTCATCTTATTTTATAATGACGAATAATAAATTTTATTTTTGTTAATTACGCAGTAGGGCTTACCGGTAAGCTCATAGCCTTCAAACGGCGTATTAATGCTTTTCGATTTGAATCTGTTTTTTCTGACAATCCATTTTTTCTTAAGATCAATTATACTTAGATTAGCTATACTTCCCTCTTGAATTGCCGGCTGCTGAATTTTCAGTATATGCCTGGGATTGAAAGACATCTTCTCTACCATTTTATCAAAAGATATAATATTCTTTTTAACAAGAAATGTAAAAGCAAGACCTATTGCAGTTTCAAGTCCAACAATGCCAAACGGCGAATCAATAAATCCCTGATTTTTTTCGTATTCAGTATGAGGAGCATGATCCGTGCATATTACATCAATAGTATCATCTCTCAGACCTTCAAGAATTTGTTCAATATCAGTCGAAGACCTTAATGGAGGGTTCATCTTAGCATTGGTATCAAAACCTTCACAATCTTTATCTGTAAGTATAAAATGATGCGGGCAAACCTCTCCCGTCACATTTAGCTTTTTTAATTTTGCATCACGAAGTAACTCAACACTTTTACCGCATGAAATATGCTGAATATGATATCGTGAATTTTTTATATACTCAGTCAATAATATGTCACGCGCAATAACAGATGTTTCACTGACTTCAGGAATTCCTTTCAATCCGAGAACAGTAGAAGTACCTCCTTCATTCATCACTCCCTTATTCGACAGCACCATATCTTCACAATGCTGAATAAAAACTGATCCTGTTTGCGAAGTGAATTCAAGAACTCTTCTCATTAATTCAGGATTTGCAACCGGACTGCCGTCATCTGTAAAAGCCAAAGCACCTGCTTCAGCAAGTGAAAGTATTGGAGATAGCTTCTCACCATCCCTTTTATAAGTTGCACACGGAGCAACATCCAGATCGATCAAAAAATCCTGTGCCTTTTCAAGTAAACTTTTTAACAGCAGAGGTGAATCAATGGGAGGATTGGTATTCGGCATACACAAAACACCTGTAAAACCGCCGTTGGCAGCAGCTTCAGAGCCGCTCAGCAGATCTTCCTTGTGAGTTTGTCCAGGTTCACGAAAATGAACGTGCATGTCATACAATCCCGGAACACAAGTGAAGTTCTTCTCATTAATGACACTTATATCTTTGTAAGTTTTTTTTACTGATCCGATTTTTTGAATAACGCCATCAATGATAAGTATGTCATTTACTTCGTTGATCCCTTCAGACGGTGAGACAATTGCGATATTTTTTAATAGAACATTCAATTCGTTACATTGTTCATTAAATTAAAAACAGCACACTTGACAGCAACACCATTTGTAACCTGCTCAAATATAAAAGAATTTTTTGAAACAGAGGTCTCGTAATCAAGTTCGACATTTATGTTCATTGGTCCGGGATGGAGAATTTTAATTTTAGGGTTAAGCTTGATCTTGACAGCAGAAATTCCGTAATGTTTAGAAAATTCAGTGAGCGAAGGAAGAAGTGTTCCTGCTTCCCTTTCAAGCTGTACCCTGAGTATATTGAGTGCATCATTTTTTCTAATGGCATCATCAATATCAGTAAAAACCTTAACACCAAGGGATTTAATATTTTTAGGAATAAAAGAAACCGGTCCGCAGACTGATACATTGGCGCCCAATTTAATTAAACCGAATATATTAGAAAGTGCAACACGGCTATGAGAAATATTTCCCACTATGCAAATCTTCACATTATTCAGTTTACCGAAAATTTCCTTTAAAGTAAAAATATCAAGCAAACCCTGAGTAGGATGCTCGTTTGTCCCATCCCCGGCATTGATCACTTTGGAAGTAGTATGATTTATAAGTAAGTTGGGAATTCCCGGAGCAGAATGGCGTACAACAATGTAGTCAAACTTCATTGCTTCAATATTTTTAATGGTGTCCAGAAGACTTTCACCCTTACTTACTGAGGATGCTGAAGCATTAAAATTTACAGATTGCATTCCAAGTTTCTTTTGAACCAGCTCAAAAGAAGTTCGTGTACGTGTTGAATCTTCAAAGAACAGATTTAAAACAGATTTATCATTAAGTATTTTTTCGAGTGGTTTCTTCTCTACAATACTTTTTTTATAAAATTCTGTAAGTTTAAATATTTCATCAAAATATTTTTTATCAAAATTTCTGAGTCCGGTAAGATGATGAGGGAAGTTCAATATCTTTTTATTTACATACCTATTAAGAAATTCCACAAAATATAATCAAGTATAAGTATGGAAGCTGCGGCTATTACAAATGCTTTGATCGTTGCAAGTCCAACACCTTCGGCTCCCCCGTTCGCCTGAAAACCAATAAAACATCCTATCGAAGAAATTGAAACACCGAAGAAAAGCGCTTTGATTACTCCGGCAAAAACATCTTTAACTTCAAATGATTTTTTAAATGCTCCGAGAAAAGTTTCACTTGGCACATTAAGAAAAACAGTTGCAACAATATAAGAACCAAAAATCGCAATTGCGCTTGCATAGATTACAAGAATAGGCAACATGAACGTAGTCGCGACGATTCTTGGCATCGCAAGATACCTGATAGGACTTATTGCCATTGATTCAAGCGCGTCAATCTGTTCGGTAACTTTCATCGTTCCAAGCTCGGCAGCCATTGATGCGCCAACTCTACCTGCAAGCACGATTGCAGCAAGCACGGGTCCGAGCTCAATAATTATTGCTTTAGTAGTTGCTGATCCTAAGTAGCTGTATGAGATCAATCCTTTTATCTGATATGCGGCTTGCCAGCAGGAAACTGCCCCGGTGAAAATTCCAATAATGGATACAAGAGCAAGTGAGTTAACTCCAACATGAAGCATTTGTTCCAGAATTAATTTTCTGTCACGGAATACACGTCCTAAATTATTAATTACACCAAGCATAAGCAGAGAGAACTGTCCCAATTCAGTAAAGAACTGTATAAATTTTCTGCCGATAAATGTTATCAATACAATTTTAATTTAGATTTCCGGTAAAATATAATTGAAGATTAAAAACTCTTAAGCTTTTGTATCTTAAGCTGCAGAAGCTTATTTCCTGATTTTTTCATTACGGTCATTACAATACCGTTGTAGTCAATACGTTCATAAATATCAGGAACATGACCGGTGACAGTCTGGAGAAAGCCACTCATCGTATGGTATTCATCACTGTCTACAGGAATATCCGCAGCAAAGGTTTTATTAAACTCCTCAATCGGTATCTCCGGATTCACATAATAAACACCTTTCTTTTCACCTTTGACTGTATCTTCAGCTTCTGTATCGTATTCATCCTCGATCTCGCCCACAATCTCCTCAATAATATCTTCCAGCGTAACAAGTCCTTCAACTCCTCCGTGTTCATTGACAACTATTCCAAGATGAATGTGTTTCCTCTGAAAATCCTTTAATATCTCACCAATATGTTTTGTCTCCGGAATAAAATATGCCGGACGAATTATATCCTGCATTACAATTATATCACGATGCTCAGCGGCACTGATAATATCTTTTGAATAAATAACACCAATAACATTATCTATGGTCTCATTGTAGACAGGAATTCTCGAGAAACCTTCTTCAATGACTTTTTCAATTATCTTATCTCTGCTTTCTTTAATATCGATTGCGAACATGCTGTTTCTCGGGACCATCACTTCACCGGCAGTCTTATCATTAAAATCAAATATCTTTTCTATGAGTTGCTGCTCGGTTTTATCTATCTGACCGGACTTCGTTCCTTCGGAGATCAAAAGTCTGATCTCTTCTTCAGAATGTGATCTCTCGGATTCTGAAGCTGGTTCAATTCCTGCCAGTTTAAGGATTCTATTGGCAGCTCCGTTCAGCAGCCAGATCGCAGGTTTGAATATTAAAAAAAATATATTAAGTGGAATAGCCACAAACAAAGTAGTCGCCTTTGGATGTCGGATCGCAATGGATTTAGGGGCAAGTTCACCTATAATTATATGTAGACAAGTTATGAATAAGAAGCCTATGGATAATGAAATAGTACGAACAGTATCCGGATTCTGAATATTCATACCACTAAAGACCGGTTCAAGTATGTTTGTAGTTACCGGTTCACCGATCCAACCAAGCCCTAGAGAAGAAATAGTAATTCCAAATTGCGTAGCGGCAAGATACTCATCAAGATGTGTAATCAATCTTAACGCCAGCTTTGATTTACTACCGTCTGCTGCTTGTATTTGTGTTTTTCTGACTTTTACAAGAGCAAATTCTGCTGCAACAAAAAGAGCATTCAGCATTACAAATAATAACAAAAGAAACAGATCGAAAAATATAGACTTAAAGTCTTCCATGTATGTGTAACTACAAAATAATTATTTAAAAAAGTATCTACAATGTAAATTAGTTTTAATTCATCATCGTGATAAGCTTATCAGATTATATTTTATTAAAATTTTTTAAAACTCGAATAAATACCATTCCCCGCTGTCACTATTAACTGCGAAATAATAGTAATAAGGAAACCGAAATTTCAGATTTGATTCAGGAAATTCAAAAGGATAACCTCCAAAATTATTTGCATAATATGAATCAATAAACAGCTTACCTGTCTTTTCGATTTTAAAATCTCCTTTATTCGTTGAGTGAGTGGAATAATAATCAATATCCATCTTCTTTAAGTAGCTTTTCAAATCATTTCTATTCAGATATTCCAGATATTCAAAACTGTTTATCAGTCCATCCCCATTGATTACTTTTCTTTCAGAAAAATATCCAACTATGCCGCTGAGATCAATCTGAAAAATTCTGTCGTCCGGTTCTGTTATTTTTTGTATCTGCTTTGCGTATTCATAAGTATTCTGCCATTTAGGATTGTTGAGTCGGGTAATAGTAAAATGATAAATAAAAGCTGCAGTAAAGATCACAAGTGCGGGATAATAAATATTTTTAAAAAGCAGGATCATCCTTACAAGAAGCATGGAGCATACAAAAGCAGGAAAAGCCACATACCATTCTTTCAGAGAATGCTTGTTCAAGGCAATATTAAATATTAAAAATATAAGAGCTCCCGAACAAATGCCTAATATGAACAGATCAACATTTTTGAACCTGTTCCTGTATTTATCAATGCTCATCAAAATTATGAAGATCAATATTACAAGAGAGCAATAAATGGTTTTTGCAAATTGATTGGTTAATGTACCTGAATGAGTAAGTACGGTTAAATTTTTGATAAAGACTGTTTCAGGAAATGAATTTTTTATTTGAGAAGACACAGTCATAATATGCCCGAAAAAATAATAATTAGAGGAAAAATATATTGCCGCTATAATTAATATTACAATAGAAGAAGTTGTAAAAAATTTTCTCCTGATGTTAACGTTACTTGTAAAAAAATCAACTGTTATTATTACGGGAATCACTGTGATGAGAAAATCAATTCTTGCAAGCAAGAGACATCCCAGTAATAAGCATTTTAAATTTGTGTGTGAAACCTGCGAAACCATTTCCAAGGATTTCAACAGAATATAAACTGAAATTATGAAGCAGATCAAATGTGTCTCCATACCAAAGTCTCTTGTAAAAACAAACAACAAATAAAGAGGACTAAATAATAAAATATACTTTGTTGCCTGAACCGGAAGATTTATCTTTGCAATGCGGTACTGAACAAACAGAGTTATTGAGCATATCACGAATGTCAATAATACTACCATCCGGTAATACAATTCGGGTGAAAAATTTGTGAAGTTATTTATGATAAAAAAATACAGCGAGAGAAGAAAGAACCAAAGCGGATGATAACCGTTGGTAAAATTTACCAGATCAAATGTTGACCCATTACCATTGGAAAAATTGTATGCTGTTTTCAGATAATAGAAAGAATCATCGTTGGCAAATTCCAATAAAAAACTGAATGGTGAAAGAAAGGAAAAGAGTAATCCGCTCATAGTAACTGCAGCAGCAACCCAATACTTTACCGGATTATTTTTGAAGATATGTATGCGAGAGAGTTAAATTATGAATTATGAATTTATTTTAACCGGCATTTCAGGAAGATGCTATTTGGTAAAAATCATTTTCTTAATATCGGAATTGTAATTTGTTTCCAGCTTATAAAAATATATTCCGCTGGACATATCACTGTATTTTGAGATATTAAAATTTATGGAATATGTTCCGGGAGTTTGAAACCCTTCTACAAGAATATCAACAAGCTTTCCTGTCATGCTGTAAACTTTTAGCTGTACATCTGTCGGTATTAAAACCTGATATGAAATAATGGTAGATGGATTAAATGGATTAGGATTGTTCTGATGAAGTTTGAATTCAGGTACACCTGTAATTCCTATTTTTATTTCCTCGCTGGAAATAATTTTATTAAAGATATCATAAACAGTTACTTTATAAAAATAAACTCCATTTTCCTGCGGCTTGTCATTGTATGTATATGAATAAACAACAGTAGAATCTGTTTCTTCCTTCTTTCTGAAGCTAGAAAACAGGACATCAGTAAGAGAATTAAATAACTCAGCTTCGTTTTTCTTGCTTTCAATTTTAAACTTATTGAGACTTGAAGGATTTATTAATTTCCAGTTGAGCTCGACTTCGCCCCCTTTTAATTTTGCAGTAAACGAACTGATCTTATTAGTAATATTGTCGTCTTCCTCAGCATTGATAATCCCGGCGAAGAAGAATATTAAACTTGAAATAAAAAAAATATTTTTGATCAACTTTCTCATCGTGCTTCCTGCAAAAAATCCAGTCTCTTTTTTAATTTACTTTTTGGAACAAGCAGCTTATCCTTTCCGAATATTGCTTCTTCCTGGCTTGAAAAAACCAATTCATAATCGTCGCTCATTACAATTGCTTCTTCAGGGCAGACCTCTTCACAAAACCCGCAGAAAATGCATCTGACCATATTGATCTCGAACTTTTCAGGATATCTTTCCTTTGTTTGCTCTGTTTCTCCTGCCTGAACTTCAATTGCAAGAGCTGGACAAACTCTGGAACAAAGAGCACACGCTACACATCTTTCCGTACCGTCATCTTCCTGCACCAGCACAGGTCTACCTCTGTACGATGCAGGCGGTGTCCAGACTTCTTCAGGATATTGCCTTGTAAATTTTGGCTTGAACATCTGCTTCAATGTTGAGCCCAGGCCTTTAACTATCTGCGGTAAATATGTCTGCTCTGCGAAGTTTAAATCTTTTTTCTTAATGATAGGCATCTATGGAATTTGTTTTGCTAAATATAGCAAAGTCTTATTATTTTAAATACAGAATTTTTTTTCAAAATGTAATACATTATCAATGGTTTAAAAAATCTACCTTACCGTCATCAAGATGATAGATCGCGCCTATAATCTTAACCTTTCCTTGTTTTTCAAGATCGGTAATAATGCTGCTCTGACTTCTTAACTTCTCCATTGTAAGAACTACATTCATTCTTGTTACTTCCTCAACGAACTTTTTATTCTTAGAGTTTCTTTCATTTTCAAATCCCTTAACAGAATCAACTGCCGGTCTGATCTTTTCAACGACATATGTAAGATTTCCCAATTCAACATTATCACATGCACCTTTAATTGCACCACAGTCAGTATGACCCATAACAAATATAACTTTTGCACCTGACACCATACATGCAAACTCGATGCCACCTATAACTCCTGAATCAGCGTAATTACCCGCAACTCTTGAAGTGAACAGGTCCCCTATGGTTTTATCAAATATAGCTTCTACAGGAGCACGGCTGTCAATGCAACTCAGGATAACTGCTTTTGGAAATTGCCCCTGTGTTGCAGTCTGCTTAACCTGCTCGAGATAGTTTGGATAAATGGACAATTTTTTTAAAAACCTGTCATTACCTTGCTGAAACTGATTTACTATCTCATCAGTGGTAAGATTTTGTTGTTTCTCTTTTGTAAGCGCCTCGGTTTTAAGTTTGACATTAATACTGTCAACGACGGCGATATTAGTGTCAGACTTCTGACATCCTGACAATGAAAGAAGAATGATTAGAAGGAAAAGGTGGAGTAATTTTGTCATCTGTTTTTTATTTTATTTTTCTGAATTATTTAATAATATTTTTTAAAGCATTCTACCGGGTCCTACACTTATTTCAGAACCCTCAGCAAGGAGAACTGATGCCGGAACTTCCCTGCTTAAAAAATCAAATTCATTTCCGTATAAATTTTTAAAGTCAACATCAATTTCATAGCTTCGAACTTTATAAATATTCCATTTAGGATGCTGAACTTTGTATTCGGAAGTTTTATTGATTTCAATCTTTGTGTAACCCCAGTAATGCTCTGTAATAAATTCTTCTTCACTCCCGCTGATTATCGGCTGAGAATTTATTCCGGCAGTAACCTTCAGTTTGTTCCACACATCATCTTTCCATCTGTATTCAACATTGAGAGAGCCGGAATCAATTTTCCAATCATGGCTCATTTTCATTGTCTCATAATTCTCCTTATAAATATTATTTGCTATAAACGAAATTGCCGGCTTGGGAACAATCTCTTTAATAAATACGACTCCCCTTTTCACTTCGCTGGTACTTTTATCTTCATGCCGGACATAAAATCTAAGATTGACTTCCTCGAAATTTTTGTGAAATGGAATGCCTAACTCTTTTACTTTAACATTCAAAAACATAAAGCCGACAAGGCTGACATAGCAATTACCTTTAAAAAAATCCATTTCAGTCTTTGCGGGTAAATATTTTAGCAGAATATCCCGGCTTACTTTGTAATTTACCATTATTAGCTTTCGCCATTCAGCTTCCAGAAAGTTTTTGCTCATGCGTGAGCGGTCTTTTGAAGAAGCTCGATCCTGTTACCGAATGGATGGAAGAATGAGAATCTAATAATACCGGGAATCTGAATCTGGTTCTGAACCTTTAGCATACTGAACTTTTTAAAGAATAGAAAATTATAAAAAGCAATGAATTATGAGTAAGTTCAACTTCATTTTAAAAATATCAGGAACTTGAAATATAAATAAACATAACCAAAAAATTTTGCAATTTATAGAAACAAATATTTTAAAATTAATTCTGATTAAAGCAAAGAGCAAATGATAGTATAAAAAAACCCTTCTCAAATTTCTCAGGAAGGGTCTTAGTTAATAAAAAAATATCTATTTTATTTAATAAGAATCATTCTTTTGGTTTCAGTAAAATTACTGGCTTTGATCGTATAGAAGTACAATCCGCTTGACAATCCGTATTTACCTGCATCAAAGTTCACTACATAATTTCCTGCATCGCGTCTGTCATTAACCAGTTCGGCAACCTGCTGACCGGCTACATTACTAATGATAAGCTTCACATCTGAATTGTTAGCGAGTGAAAAATTTATTTTGGTTGAAGGATTAAAAGGATTAGGGTAATTCTGTGATAATTCAAATTTATCCGGCACCGAGTAAGAATTATTATTTCCTGTACCGGTTATCGTAAAATCAGTCTTAATAACATAAAGTCCCGAATCCGTATCCGATCCGATTATTTTTCCTGAAGGAAACATAAAGACACCCCAGCAGCCAAGATAATTTGTACTGTTGTCTCTCTTGTAAGTATCATACCATGCAACTTCAACAGGGACTGCAGGATTTGAAATATCCAATACCCTTATGCCTGCTGTGTAATGAGCAATGACCGCATAGTTACCGTAGATCTCTACGTTATGCACAATCGTACTTGTAAGATTTGTCGGCGCCCATTGAGTTACCATGGTGATATTATTAATGTCCTGGATATTCCACACAAATAATTTTCCGGGAGGACTGTCAATTTCATTTGTAGTCAAAAGATATTTTCTGTCAGTTGTAATCGCGCAGTTATGTGTTGAAACAACTGACTGAGGATAAGACTGAAACGACCTGATTGTTGTCAGTGAGTTTTTATTTTGTGCATTAATGATAGTGGTCTTGCCTGAGTAAACATTTGATGCCCAGATAGTATCATTCAATATACGGCTGTCATGTACATACTCGCCGGTCCATTTGCCTCTGACAACCGGAGTTTCAGGATCTACAGAAAGATCAAGAATAGCTATTCCCCCATTGCCGACAAAGTTTCCGTTTGCTCCGTTAAGATAAAGATATGGACCCGACTGAGAAATTGAATGTGTTCGGGTATGGCTTGGCGCAACAAATTTTTTAACATAATGAATTGAATCCGGAAGATATTGAAGATCAACTATCTGCAAACCACTGTTACTGGCTTCAGAAACTATGTATGCATAATGTGAATAAACTTTCATCTCACGCCATTCAGACGTATTTCCTGCAAGAAATCCGACTTCACGGATATTTGAAGAGTCCGTAATGTCGATAAATGAAGTACCTGGCTGACATCCTATGATTGCATACTCACGTCCGTCTGGCGCGACATAGCCCCAGCAAGCTGAATATTTATATTCATTATTAGAAGGACGTGGATTAAGATGCTTTAACAGGTGTGTATTATTATCAGCAAGCTGCGAAAATAAATTCGTACTTATCAGCAACAGAATGAGTGCTACTAAATTTTTGAATGATTTCATATCTTTATTTTTATATGTTATGTTAACAATATTTTTCAAATCGCCTTTCAACAAATTAAAAAAAAATCCCAATCTTTGTGCCTGATCGGGATTTAGATTTTGCATAGAATTTTGTATTTACTATTTTAGTAAAACCATTTTCTTTGTCTCTACAAAATTATCTGAGCTCAAAGTGTAAAAATAAATTCCACTTGAAAGTCCGAAATTTCCTGCATCAAAATTGTAATCATAGCTACCGGCTGTTTTAAGCTCATTGATAAGATTGGCAACAAGTCTGCCTGAAATATCATACACTCTTAATTTAACAAATGCATTTTCAGGAAGATCGAATTTAATGCTGGTAGCTGGATTGAATGGATTCGGTTTATTCTGCTTAAGGTTATAAGTCTTTGGAATTGTGTTAATATTATTGTGACCAATACCGGTTATAGGAAAATTCGTTTTCAATACATAAAACCCCGTCTGTCTGTCAGAAGCAACTATCTTGCCCGATGGAAACAAGTAAACTCCCCAGCATCCGTTGTAGCTCTCATTGTTATTGGAAGGATAAGTATCATACCATGCAATCTCAACAGGTGCATCAGGATTTGTAATGTTGACAAGTCTTACACCAGCACTGTAATGAGCTATGAGAGCGTAATTACCATATATCTCTAAATTATGAACTATCGATTGTGTGATCGCTGTCGGCTGCCAGTTTCTCACATAAACCGGATTACTCTTGTTTTCAATGTTCCAGATCTTCAGCAGATATGGAGGGTCCCCTATCTCATCAGTTACAAACAATCTCTTTCTGTCTGTTGTCAAAGCGGTGTTATGAGGACCGCCGCCGACCAGATTATTAAATGTTACAACAGTTGACAAAGCGCTTTTGTTAGTCGCGTTAATAATTGAAACCTTACCGTCAAAAATATTGGCAGCATATATAGTATCATCTACAACTCTGCAGTCATGAACATACAATGAAGTCCACTTTCCTTTTAACACAGGATTTTCAGGATCAATTGAAAGATCAAGTATTGCTATTCCCTGATTACCGACAAAGCTGTTATTGGCACCATTGAGATAAAGGTATGGTCCTGACTGTGAGATTGAATGTGTAGTAGTATGATTGGGAGCAATAAACTTTTTTACGAAATGAACTGAATCCGGAAGATACTGTAGATCAATTATCTGTACCTGACTGTTACTTGCTTCTGAAACAATGTATGCATAATGTGAATAAGTTTTCATTTCCCTCCATGAGCTCTGAGGTCCTGTTTGAAAATCGACTTCGCGTATGTTAAGAGTATCAGTAATGTCTATGAATGCTGTACCGGTGGCGCAACCAAGAAGAGCGTATTCTCTTCCGTTGGGAGCACTGTATCCCCAAATGGCTGAATAGAGAGTGGTCGACGGATGTTGATTGAGATTCTTTAGTAAATACATATTCTGATTCGGCAACTGTGAATATGAATCAGAAAATGATAAAATTGTAATTAGAGTAAATATAGAAAATAAGATTTTTTTCATTTCAGTTTTTGGGGTGATTATTTAATTAGGAACATTTTTTTTGTTTCGGAATATTTATTTAGATTATTTTCAACCTGCAGCTCATAAAAATATGTTCCGCTAGAAAGCTGATATTTACCTGCATCAAATGTTATTTCATAATTTCCGGCATCACGTCTATCATTAACAACTTCAGCAACCAGTCTTCCCTCCATATTAACAACATTCATTTTGACGAAGGAATTTTCTTTAATTGAAAAATTTATTTTTGTAGAAGGATTAAACGGATTTGGAAAATTCTGGCTAAGTGAGTAATTAACAGGTTCAATAGTATTAGCGGTTATATCTGTCATTGGAAAATTTGTTTTAATCACAAACAAACCGTTAGACATATCCGAACCTATAATTTTTCCTGAAGGAAATTTATATACACCCCAACAGCCACTATAATTATTTGAATTGTCCTGAGGACGTGTATCATACCATGCTACTTCAACCGGCGCAGCAGGATTCGAAATATTTATAATCCGGATACCCGAAGTATAATGAGCAACAACTGCATAGTTGCCGTAGATTTCAACATTATGAACTATGGAAGTTGTTATGCCGGTAGGAGCCCAGCTCGTTACAAAAGTTATGTTAGAGAGGTCTTGAATATTCCAGACCTTAAGCTTACCGGGAGTCTGATTTTCGTCAGTAACGAGTATATATTTTCTGTTGTCTGTAATTGCACTGTTATGTGGTGACGGATTTGGAAGATTATTCCAGTTTGTGACTTCCTGCAGATTATCTTTATTAGTAGCTGTAATAACTGAAACCTTCTGATCGCTGATATTGCATGCCCAGATGGTATCATTCAAAACTCTGCAATCATGTACATATCTTGTTGACCATTGTCCTCTTTTTACAGGAGCAACAGGATTTGTAAGATCGAGAATTGCAACACCGCCCTGTGATGTACCACCCAAAGTTACATTGCCGCCATTTAGATAAAGAAAACGACCTGACTGGGAAATAGAATGCGTCTTAGTATAATTTGGATAATCCCAGGTAGTAACAAGTCTCACAGAATCAGGAAGATATTGTAAGTCGACAATCTGCAGCTTGCTGTTGGTTGCTTCAGAAACTATGTAAGCATAATGTGAATATGTTTTCATTTCACGCCAGTTGCTCGAAAGACCTGTGACAAAATCTACTTCGCGGATATTAGCAGAGTCAGTTATATCTATAAATGCTGTCCCGGTATTGCATCCCAGAATTGCATACTCACGTCCATCATCAGCAACATAGCCCCATAAGGCAGAATAGCTGCGTCCTGCAACGTCCAGATTTCTGAGAAGATATGTATTTTGGTTTGGTAATTGTGAATAAGAAATGTTTAAAGATATGAAAAATATTGAAGTGATAAGAAGAAAAATTTTCATTTCATTTTAGTATTAAATAGTTAACAATTTATTTTAATCTAAAAATAGTCATTTTGCTTTTTAAATTCCAATTAGATTTAAAAAATGTATACAACTTTAACTTTAAGAAAGTGTAATACAATCTCTAAAATGAGAAAAGAATTTTGTTATGAATTTTGGGAGAGAGGAATAATATTTCCTTATGGTAAAGGTTGAAAGAAATTAAATATTTTAGATATGAATAAATAATTTTGTTCACATCTGTCCAAAAAAGTAAAAAACTTGCCACGAATTTCACAAATGATCACGAATTAAAAATATTATCACTAATTTTTCAAAACAGAATTGACATAAATTTATTTGGACAGAAGTAAGTACATCTTCAAGGTTATTTAAAGGTTGATTTTAAAGATTCGATATTGGTGCAAAAATATTACTAAAACAGATTGAATTTAAAATAATTTAAATTTTTCAAAAACATTTTGGACGGCAATGAATTTTGT
>JAWXBH010000003.1:0-9642 GCA_034439935.1 bacterium | reverse complement strand
TTTGTTGTCACCAATGTAAATTACAAAAACGAAGTCAGGAAACAGCTCCCAAAGATTCCGGAAGAAAATATCATCTGTGAGCCAATGGGAAGGAACACCGCGCCGTGCATCGGTCTTTCGTGTATATTTATAAATCAGTTTGAGCAAAAAGCTAACGTGCTTGTTGTGGCTGCGGATCATTTGATAGAGAATGTGGATGAGTTTCAAAGGATAGTCAGAAGCGGACTAAAGTTTGTGAATGATAACGGCGGAATAGTGACACTGGGAATTCAGCCTTCAAGTCCCGAAACAGGGTTTGGCTATATCCAGTATGATTCGGATAATGTCACCGAAGTTGAGCTTGAAAAAAACGGAGAAACCTCGGTTGAAAAAATTTACAAAGTAAAGACATTTGCTGAGAAGCCAAATCTTGAGGTTGCGAAGGCATTTCTTGAGAGCGGAGATTTTTTATGGAACAGCGGAATGTTCATATTCAGAACTGACACGATGATGAAGGAAATAAAGAATTTCATGCCTGAGCTTGATGAATCGCTTACAAAGCTTTCAAAAAATCTTTTGTCGAATGATTTTCCAAAATCACTCGAAGCTGAATATTCCAAGCTAAAAGGCACGTCAATAGATTACGGGGTGATGGAAAAGGCAGAGGAAGTTTATATAATCAGAAGTGATTTTGGCTGGAACGATGTCGGCGCATGGGACGAAGTTTATAACATCAAGGAAAAAGATAACGAAGGGAATGTGAAGCAGGGACGCACGGTTACCATTGATACAAAAAATTGTCTCATAATAAACGATCAGAAGATGGTTGCAACTATCGGTGTTGAAGACCTTCTCATAATTAATACCGATAATGGCTTACTGATATGCAAACGCGGTGAAGCTCAAAGCGTGAAGGAAGTGGTGGATTATCTGAGAAGAAAAGGTTTAGATCAGTTTATTTAGGTTCATGCGACTTCCTTAATTACAAACTTTACAAACTTTTAACTTTTAACTTTCAACTTTGTGAAAATCGCTCATATCGGAATCGCGGTAAGGTCACTTGAAAATTCTGTTCCTGTATTTGAAAAAATATTTAATGTTAAAGCAACTGAAACGGAATTTGTTGCCGAACAGAAGGTGAATGTAAGGAAGCTGCACATTAAAAATTGTGATATTGAATTGCTTGAAGGTACGGACGCGGATTCTCCGGTCAGTAAATTCATTGAAAAAAAAGGTGAAGGCATTCACCATTTATCTTTTGACACCACTGAAATTCAGAAAACGCTTGATCATTTAAAACACGAAGGCATACAGTTGATAGATGAAACTCCGAAGACGGGTGCAGATAATATGCTGATCGCATTTCTCCATCCGAAGTCGACCGGAAATGTTTTGATTGAACTAACCGAAAAACAGAGTTAAATAATTATTACTCTCAAATGTTTTTTAAAAATGGCAGATGAAATTGAAAATATAGAAATTGATCAGGGTAAAGTTTTAATTCCCACCTTAAAAGAAAAACTAAATTCACTTCCATCCACACCGGGCGTATATCAATTCAAAGATGTTAACGGAAAAATATTATATGTAGGTAAAGCCAAAGTTCTGCGTAACCGGGTGAAGCAGTATTTTCAGGTAAAGCCCGTCAGCGGGATCCTGAGCATAATGATCAGCAAGATAGCAGATTTTGAACTGATCAGCACTGACAATGAAGTTGAAGCTCTCATTCTTGAGAACACTCTTATCAAGTCACTGAAGCCGAGATATAACATTAATCTTAAAGATGACAAATCCTATCCTTACATTGTAATTACAAAAGAAGAATTCCCGAGGGTTTTTCCGACAAGGCGAAAGCGTTCGGACGGCGCGAGGTATTTTGGTCCGTACACTGATGTAAAGAACATGAGATTCGCCTTGAAGACAGTCCGGGATATTTTTATGATAAGATCCTGCAGCCTGCATTTGACAGAGGAGACCATCACGCAAAACAAGTTTAAAGTATGTCTTGATTACCATATTCATAAATGCGAGGGACCGTGCGTAGGTTATGTTTTAAGAAAAGATTACAACGAAATGATCGAGCAGGTAGCAAAGCTATTGAATGGTAAAACCAAAACGCTGGTAAGAGAGCTTACTGATAAGATGAACAAGTTTTCAGATGAGATGCAGTTTGAAAATGCGGCACGGCTTCGTGATAAGATAGACGCGGTGGAAGTTTATTCGTCAAAACAGAGAATGGTGGATGAGGAGATCAACGACAGGGATATTTTCGCCTTTGATAAGATTGCCAATGACTGCTGCGGTATGGTAATGAAGATCCGCGACGGCAAGGTAACAGGCAAGACGCATTACTTCCTTAATAATGTCGAAGGGCAGACTGATTCAGAGATCCTTGAAAGTCTGATCACTAACCATTATGCAAAGAATGATTTTGTGCCTGATCAGATATATCTGATGAATGAACTTGAGAATGCCGATACGCTTCACGAATGGCTGGAGAAAAAGAAGCAGGCAAGAGTTGAGTTTGTCCTGCCTAAGATCGGTGAAAAGTATAAGCTGGTGTTCATGGTAAAGAAAAACGCAAGGCTTCTGCTTGATGAACTTATACTGACAAAGATGAAACGTGAATTCATTCCGCCATCAGTGGAATCTTTAAAGAATGATCTCAGATTGTCAAAGCTGCCGAGACGTATCGAGTGCTTTGACATTTCACACATACAGGGTACCGATACGGTGGCGTCAATGGTGGTGTTTTATGACGGCAAGCCAAAAAAATCAGATTACAGGAAATTCAAAATTAATACAGTGCTTGATGAAACCGGCAAGCCGGATGATTTTCTTTCAATGCGCGAGGTCATTTACAGAAGATTTAAAAAAATAGCTGAGGTTAACATTTCAGAAACAGATAAGAACACTGAATCAGACGAAAGCTTCGGATCAGTACCTGACCTTGTTATAGTTGACGGCGGAAAAGGTCAGCTTTCATCGGCGGTGAAAGTTTTGGATGACCTCAACATTCAGAATCAGAATATCATCGGGCTGGCGAAAAGGCTCGAGGAAGTTTATATGCCGAACGATCCGATAGCACAGAATATTCCAAAAACTTCCAGCGGACTGAAGCTGCTACAGAGAGTGAGAGATGAAGCCCACAGGTTCGCGATCACATACCACAGAAGCCTTCGTGACAAGCGGACATTTGCAACCGAGCTGACAGGAATTGAAGGCATCGGTGAAAAGAAGGCACAGAAGCTTTTGATCGAATTCGGATCGGTAGAGAATATTAAGGAAGTATTGAAAAATAATTACAACATAATTGAAAGATCCGCCGGAAAGAAGATCGCTGAGAAGCTGAGAGATTGGTTTGCGAACCGGGTTTGATATTATGCTCCAAGCAGGCAGCGGAATCTGGAATCCTCAAACTTTTCGTTGATTCTTTTAAAGGTAAAAAACTTTTTACACAAAGCCGAAAAATGATCCTTATAAATAAACAAATTTGAATTCGCAAATCCAGGAACACGAAAAGTACAGGTTTATAAAAAAATTAAGTCTTGTAATCCTTATCCTGTTCTTTCTCTTCTCCGGAATCAATCATTTTTTAAATCCTGAAACATACTATCCGCTCATTCCGCCATACCTTCCATTCCCGGTTGCGATAAATATTATCAGCGGCATAGCGGAAATTGTATTTTCACTATTACTGATATTCAAACGCACCAGGAAATTAGCTGCATACTCACTGATAATTTTATTAATTTTATTCATACCTGCTCACATACATTTTATTGTCATCGGTGGTTGCATTGAAGGCGGATTTTGCTTTCCGATGATAGTTGCCTGGCTGAGGCTGATCGTCATTCACCCGTTATTGATATTCTGGATCTGGACAAACAGAAAGTAAAATCGCTCTGCGCTGCATCCTGATGATTCATGGTAAGAAGTCCATCCATCCAAAAAAAGCAAAAACTTGCCACAAATTTCACGAATGATCACGAATTAAAAATATTATCCCTGATTTTAAAAAAAGAATTAACATAAATTTATTTGGACAGCACATAAGTATATCTTCAAGGTTATTTAAAGGTTGATTTTAAAGATTCGATATTGGAGCAAAAATATTACCAAAACAGATTGAATTTAAAATTATTTAAATGTTAATAAAAATGTTTTGGACGGCGATGATAAGAAGTCCAATTTTATTATCTTCCTCCTTTTTATAAAATTTTATAATAACTATTTTACGATTACTTAATAACCTTTCGTAAAGTAATTTTATAACCATGAAAATATTTATTGACACAGCAAATCTTGACGAGATACGTGAAGCAAACGAGATGGGAATTCTTGACGGCGTGACGACAAACCCTTCTCTTGTAGCAAAAGAAGGTCACAAGGATTTCAAGACAATGCTTGAGAAGATCTGTGAAATGGTTGACGGTGATGTGAGTGCGGAAGTCGTATCCACTAAAGCTGACGACATGCTTAAGGAAGGCAGGGAACTTGCGAAGATCCATAAGAATATCGTCGTTAAAGTCCCGCTTATCAAAGAAGGTCTCAAGGCGGTAAAGGTTTTTTCGGAAGAAGGTATAAGAACCAATGTGACGCTTTGTTTTTCGGCATCACAGGCGATACTCGCAGCAAAAGCCGGGGCATATATTATAAGTCCGTTTGTCGGAAGACTTGATGATATCTCACAGAACGGCATGGACTTAATTTCACAGATAGTTCAGATATATGGAAATTATAATTACCAGACACAGGTGCTGGTTGCGTCGGTAAGACATCCGCTGCACTTCGTTGACGCTTCATTGATCGGCGCAGATATTTCGACGATGCCTTTTAATGTGATCCAGATGCTCGCGAAGCACCCGCTGACCGATATCGGTCTGGATAAATTCCTGAGTGACTGGAAGAAATTAAACGGATAGAAGTAAGCAACTTCAATTTCAATACAAAATAAATCTTGCAAAATACCTTTGAAAAAAACCGCTTTAAATAATATTCACAAAGATCTGGGTGCGAAATTAGTTGAGTTTGCAGGATATGAAATGCCGATTCAATATGAGGGCATAATTGCAGAGCATAAGGCGGTTCGTGAATCTGTCGGCGTATTTGATGTATCGCACATGGGTGAAGTCGAAGTCAGAGGAAAGGATGCTTTGGATTTTGTTCAGAGGATCACGACCAATGACGTATCAAAGCTTGAGACCGGTGATGTTCAGTATTCCGCAATGTGTCTTAAGGACGGCGGTATAGTCGATGATCTGCTTGTTTACAACTGCGGTGACTATTTTATGCTGGTCATAAATGCTTCCAATATAGATAAAGATATCAAATGGATGGAAGAAAATTTAACCGGCGATGTGCAGTTAAAAAACATATCTGACGAGATCACGCTTATAGCTGTTCAGGGAAAAAACTCAGAGGCAACACTTCAGAAGCTTACCGATGCAGATCTTTCAAAGATAGAGTATTATAAATTTGTAAAAGGTAAAGTTGCCGGACAGGACGTGATCATTTCTCATACCGGCTATACGGGCGAGAAGATCTGTTTTGAAATTTATTCTTCATCAGATGTAAAGAAGTCAGAGGATCTGTGGAATGCGATATTTGAAGCCGGGAAAGAATTTAATATAAAGCCGACAGGACTTGGAGCAAGAGATACTTTGCGTCTTGAGTATGCATTCAGATTATACGGCAATGACATGGATGAATCGAACAACACGATCGAAGCTGGTCTTGGATGGATTACGAAGCCGGATAAAGGAGAGTTCAACGGCAAGGAGACAATTTTAAAAGCAAAAGAAAATCAGGTAAAGAAACTGGTTGGATTTATTGTTGATGACCGGATGGTTGCAAGACACGGGCAGGAAGTTTATTCCGGAGATAAGAAGATCGGAGTAGTAACAAGCGGAAGTCATTCGCCGATGCTGAGTAAGAACATCGGTCTGGCTTACATTGATAAGGGCTTTAATAAAACCGGTACTCAGGTTGAGATCAAGATCAGAGATAAGAAGATCAAGGCGACAATTGCAAAGACACCTTTTCTTTGATTGAGTTGAAAGTTGAAATTAAGAGCTCAGGAAGAAAATTTTAATTTAAATTACGATAGAGAAAGAAATCAATAAGATGAAAAGAATAGATATTTTGTTAACACAATCTTTGATACAGGATGACCTTGTTTTGAAAGATAAGAATGTAATTATCCTCGACGTGTTACGGGCAACAACAACAATGACTATAGCGCTTGCTAACGGAGCAAAAGAGATCATACCAACGGAAAATATTGCTACTGCTGTCCGTGTTGCAAAGGGTTCAAAGAACTCCATGTTATGCGGTGAAAGAAACGGTAAGGTAGTAGACGGGTTTAATCTTGGTAATTCGCCATTGGAATATTCACCGGAAGTAGTAAAGGACAAATCACTCATATTCAGCACGACTAACGGTACCATTGCAATAATCAAATCAAAATTTGCCAAGACCTGTGTGCTGTGCAGCTTTGTTAATATTTCCGCGATCGTGGATTATGTCAATACTATCGATGAAGATTTTACTATCATCTGTTCAGGAAAGCTGAACGACTTTTGCCTTGAGGATGCTGTCTGTGCAGGCATGCTGCTTTCAAAATTAAGTGAAGGCAGGACGATCCAAATGAGAGACTCTGAAATTGCGGCAATAAATTTATGCAATGATCTGGCGATGCTGATGAATGTTCCTTCACAGGAAAAGATCCTGAGACTTTTTCATTTGTCAGAACATGGAAAGTATCTTACACAAATAGGTTTTGAAAAAGATCTTGACATAAGCTCAAAGCTGGATTCATATCCGTTCATTCCACTTTTCCGTAACGGTGTCGTAAAGATGAAAGAACAGTTTGAAGGAGAGTCAAACCAGAGATCAAAAATGAAGAGAGTCAATATTGGAATAAGAAGAGAAGATGAAAAGAAGCATAAGATTAGCGAGACGTGATCTGCTAATTTAATTTTTTAAAATGAAAAAAAGCAAAACTTCCCGGACAAATAAAAAGGATAGCACTTTAACATCACGCACCCGTAAGAAAACTTCCTCACAGGAAGACTTCAGTATTTCACCTGATTTCAAAAAACAGATCTTAGGATTTTTATTATTTGTATTCGGAGTTCTTCTCGGGCTCGCGATCGTTTCCTATTCAGACAAAGACCAGGCAACGCTTGAACGACTGAAGATCCTCGATATCTTGGGAAGAGAAGCGTACTCGACAGTCTATGTGACATTCAATTGGCTCGGGATCGCAGGGGCGTATGCTTCGTCGTTTTTTGTAAACAGCTTCTTCGGATATTTTTCCCTGTGTGTTGCAATCCTTTTCCTCGTTTTCGGAATTACATTCATATTCAAAAGGACTACCGGCAGAACCATTCAGTTCGGCATCTATCTGATGCTGTTGATGATCGCAGTTGCTTCATCATTCGGCTTGCTGAAAATATTTTCCGGTCCTGAAAACATTTCCGCTAATCTCAGCGGAACTACGGGGGACTTTTTTGCATCCATTCTTTATAATACGCTCGGCAGTGCAGGAGCGTCCATAGTGCTTATTATTTTTGTAATTTTGTTTTCATTGCTTCTCATTGACGGTAACATAATAAAGACACTTGCGAGATTCAGAATTTTCATTGAAAGCACACGTGAAAAATTTCACAAAGAAAAAGATGATCTTGTGACAGTAAAAGAGCTTAAGGCAAAAACAGAGAAAAATAATCTGCCGGAAGAGATTGCTAATCCCGAAGACCTGAAAGTCGAAGAAGCAATGAAGCGAGAACGTGAACGGATCCTGAAGAATAAATATTCCAGGACTGTTACGGAAGAACCCGCAGAAGAAGATCGTATTAAGGTAACTGAGATCAACAGACCTAAGTCTGATGATATGGTGATTGAAAAAAGAGCTAAGAAGTTTAAGGAAGTGAAGATCGAACCGGTGCTCGTGGATAATCTTCAGCAGAAAGCTGACGGTGATGAAATTGATATCAATCCCCAAAACTCAAACGAAGTGGAAGCACTTCAAAGCAAACGTGAAGATGATTTCGTTGAAGAGAAGCTGGAGAAATATAAATACCCTGTGATCGACCTGCTTATAGAGCCGACTCAGGAAGAGTTTGATGTAATTCCAAATGAAGAGCTGACCGAAAACGGCAGACTTCTGCAGGCAAAGCTACTGAAGTTCGGCATTGAGGTTGAGAAGGTATTCGCGACACCGGGACCTGTAGTGACGTTGTATGAACTTGTACCGGCAGCCGATGTGAAGCTGTCGAAAATAGAATCGCTTCAGGATGACATTGCTCTTGCGATGAAGGCGAAAGGGATCCGGATGATAATTCCAATCCCAGGCAAAGGAACAGTAGGCGTTGAAATTCCAAACAAAAAAGCTCAGCTTGTCAGAATCAGAAGCTTGTTCTCATCACAGAAATTTAAGGACAGCAGTAAGAGTCTTCCCATTGCATTTGGAAAAACCATTGATGGCGAAGTCTTCATAGATGATCTTGCAAAGATGCCGCATCTACTGATCGCCGGTGCCACAGGTTCAGGGAAAAGTGTCGGTATAAACACGATCATCGGAAGTCTTCTTTACAAAATGCATCCATCGGATCTCAAATTTGTGATGATCGATCCAAAGAAGATCGAGCTGAGTCTTTATTCAAAATTAAAAAAACATTTCCTTGCAACCTCGGGCGACATCAATGAAAGCATCGTTACGAGCCCGTCTAATGCTGTTTCAATTTTGAAAAGCGTCGAGTCTGAGATGGAGAACCGTTACGACAAGCTTGCTAATGCAGGCGTGAGAAATATTGAAGCTTATAATCTTAAACATTCCGAAGGCAAGCTCAAAGATAATGATGTGATCCGTCATAAGAAGATGCCGTTTATAGTTGTGATAATTGATGAGCTGGCTGATCTTATGATAACAGCCAAGAGAGAGATCGAAGAACCGATCGCACGTATCGCACAGATGGCGAGAGCAGTGGGAATACATTTGATAGTTGCTACACAACGTCCTTCGGTAGATGTTATTACCGGTGTTATCAAGGCAAACTTTCCTGTGAGGATAGCTTATCAGGTCGCATCTAAAATTGATTCAAGAACCATTCTCGACATGGGCGGAGCTGATCAGCTTCTTAGGAACGGCGACATGCTTTACCTTTCGGCGGCATCATCAAAGCCGATCAGAATTCAGAATGCGCTGATCACTACTGAAGAATGCGAAAAGGTTGCGGAATACATAGAAGTACAGCAGGGATTTACGAAACCATATTTACTTCCTTCCTTAATTGAAAAGAGAGCTTCCGTTTACGGTGGTATGGATGACCGTGATGAGCTTTTTGAGGAAGCCGCGAAATTAATATTCCGTCTCCAGCAATGTTCAACCTCAACTCTTCAGAGACGTCTTAAGCTTGGCTATGCAAGAGCCGCCAGGATCGTTGATCAGCTTGAAGAAGCCGGTATCGTCGGTCCAAAGAACGGTTCCAATGCAAGAGAAGTTCTGGTTGCAAATGAAGATGAGTTGATGGAACATTTGTAAAACGTGAAACGTGAAATGTGAAATGTGAAACGTGAAATGTGAAATGTGAAATGTGAAATGTGAAACGTGAAATGTGAAACGTGAAATGTGAAACGTGAAATGTGAAACGTGAAATG
>JAWXBH010000002.1:0-19213 GCA_034439935.1 bacterium | reverse complement strand
CGATTTTTTAACTGCAATAGGAAGTCCGAGAAATACTTTTGAGATCGTTGAAGGTTCGGGATTATCAAGATTCAATACTGTTAACTCCGATCTCTATATCCGGCTTTTAAAATATATGTACGACGATGTGAAGACGTTTGATTTTTTTTATAACTCACTTTCCATTGCCGGAAGGGACGGCACATTGCGCAACAGGATGATCGGAACAGAAGCTGAAAAAAATATTCATGCAAAAACAGGAACATTAAATTCAGTAAGCTCACTTTCTGGCTATGCCGTATCAAGAGACAATGAGCTGCTTATTTTTTACATAGCGATGAACGGGTTCGGCAGCTCGGCTAACCAAGTCAGATACCGGCAGGATCTGATCTGTGAAATTCTCTGCGGGTTCTCAAGAAAATAGTTAAAAAATTATGAAAAGTAAGATCTCCGAACAGTCTACGGATAGCAGCGGCACAGGCGAACTGAGAAGACTCATCCTTTATAATTCGAATCATGTTTGGGACGATGTAATAGCTCAGGTAAGCAAAGCTACCGGTTATGATCCTGTGCACTGTGAGCAGATTGCGATGATCGCTCACACTAAAGGCAAAGCAGTGGTTAAGTCCGGCGGGCTTGATGAGCTTGAGTTTATTGATCATACATTAAAGGAAATTGATTTAGTCACAAGCATAGAGTAGAATTTAATAATCCAACTTCCGGATGAAAACTTCCAGTTAATATCGGAAAAGCTGATAGCTTTTTATGATATTCATGATCAGACCTTCTTCAAATTTTACTTCCTAAGAAATAGCTATCAACAATAATACAATATAAAATTTATGAAATATAAGCTAGAATCCAGTTACAAGCCGACCGGTGATCAGCCCAAAGCTATAAAGGAGCTGACCGAAGGAGTTCTACGCGGTGACAAGTATCAGACATTTCTTGGTGTGACCGGTTCAGGTAAAACATTCTCAGTTTCAAATGTAATTGAAACGATCGGCAAGCCGGTTCTTATAATGTCACATAATAAAACGCTTGCGGCGCAATTATACGGTGAGTTCAAAAGATTTTTTCCGAATAACAGGGTTGAGTTTTTTATTTCATATTATGATTATTATCAGCCCGAAGCATACATCCCATCATCAGACACTTACATTCAAAAGGATCTTTCCATCAATGAAGAGATCGACAGGTTACGGCTGCGGGCTACCGCTTCAATACTTGAAGGCAGGAAAGATGTAATCGTTATTTCTTCTGTGAGCTGTATTTATGGTATCGGAGCGCCTGAAGAATACGCGCAGCAGGTGCTTGTAGTAAGAGTCGGCGAAAAGATCTCAAGAAAGAAACTGCTTTCAAAACTGATCGACATACATTATGTAAGGAATGACATTGAATTCAAGCGCGGAACGTTCAGGGTAAGAGGCGATACTGTTGAAGTAATTCCGGCTTATGAAAACGATACAGGAATCCGCTTTGAAATCTTCGACGACACTATTGAAAAAATTTCATATATAAACAGAGAAGACGGGAAGCCGATCGGGAATGACATTAGTGTTGTTATGTATCCGGCAAAATACTTTGTCACAAATAAAGATAAGGTTGATGTTGCGATTGAAAATATCAGGACGGAGCTCGAAGAAAGAGTTGAATATTTTAAATCGCAGGGCAAATTTATTGAAGCCCAGCGCATTGAACAGAGAACCAACTTCGACATTGAAATGATACAGGAGGTAGGCTACTGCAACGGAATTGAAAATTATTCAAGACATCTTGACGGACGACTTCCCGGATCGAGACCTTCGTGCCTGTTTGATTATTTTCCTAAAGATTATTTACTGGTGGTGGATGAATCACACGTCACTGTGCCGCAGGTAGGCGGGATGTACAACGGTGACAGAATGAGAAAGAAGACTCTTGTGGAGTACGGCTTCAGGCTTCCTTCAGCGCTTGATAACAGACCGCTGACTTTTGAGGAATGGGAAGGAATGGTAAAGCAGGTGATATTTGTAAGCGCCACGCCGGGAAACTATGAGCTTGAAAAAAGTGAAGGAGTAATTGTTGAGCAGATAATCCGACCGACCGGTTTACTTGATCCGGAAATACAGGTTCGTCCCGTAAAAAATCAGATCGATGATCTTATAAATGAAATTCGTATTCGTAAAGAAAGGAATGAAAGAGTTCTTGTTACAACCCTTACAAAAAGAATGAGTGAAGATCTTACAGATTATTTGTTGGGAATAAATATAAAAGTAAAATACATTCACAGTGAAGTTGACGCGCTTGACAGGGTTGATATTCTTCGCGGACTGCGCCTTGGTAACTTTGACGTACTGGTTGGAGTAAATCTCTTGCGTGAAGGACTTGACCTGCCGGAAGTTTCCCTTGTTGCAATACTTGATGCTGACAAGGAAGGATTTCTCCGCTCGGAGAAGGCGCTGCTTCAGACAGCAGGCAGGACTGCAAGAAATGTAAACGGTCTTGTGGTGATGTATGCTGACAGGATCACAGAATCTATGAATAAGGTAATTAAGGAAACAGCCCGAAGAAGAGAGATTCAGGAAGAATATAACCGTGTGCATAATATTGAACCAAAGACAATTTTCAAAACTTATGAAGAGATAATGTCATCTACCATCGTTGCCGATTCGAGACCAAAAACAGATTACGGAAAGAAAAAGAAGGACGATAAAAAATCTACTTTAAGCATACTTACTGATCCGGTGAAGAATAAGATCAATCTTGAACAGAGGAAAGAGCTGATCGAACAGTTAAGAAAAGAGATGATAAATGCTGCAAAGGATCTGGAGTTTGAAAGAGCTGCGGAGCTGAGGGATGAAATAGAGAAACTGGGTTAGAAAATTCTCACCCGCACACTTTTTTAAACACTCTCAAAAAATTTAACCCGAGGATTTTTTTTATGTCTTCATCATTATAACCTTTTTCCACAAGACGCTTCGTCAGTTCAGGATAACAGCTCGCATCTTTAAGCTCAGGCGGCGGAGAGATACCTCCGTCAAAGTCAGCACCAAGTCCAATGTAATCAACTCCGACAAGATTTTTTATGTAGTCTATATGTTCCACAACATTTTCAATTGTCGCGTTTGAATTCTTATCAAGAAATTTATCATAAAAATTTATCCCGATATATCCATCCTTCTTAGCGAGCGCTTTGATCTGCTCATCAGTAAGATTCCTGTAGTGCGGATTGATCGAGTAACAGTCCGAATGTGAAGCTATGACAGGCATTGTTGAAGTTTCGATCACATCCCAGAATGCCGCCTCACTCAAATGTGAAACATCAACGATAATTCCTGTCTCATTCATTCTCTTTACAACTTCAAAACCAAATTCCGTGAGACCGCCTTTCTTACCACGTTCGACTGCATCGCGTGCTGAAGTAGCAACAGCATTTGAATTGTTCCACGTAAGACCGATATAACTTACCCCTGCATCTGAGAATGTGTTTATGTTGTCAAGGTTTTTTTCAATTGCTGTCCCGCCCTCAATCCCAATCAGTCCGCATACCTTTTTTTCATTTGTGATCCGGATAATGTCATCGTAAGTTTTTGCAAGTTCAAATTCCGATGAATTTTCTGCGGCAATTTCCACGAGCTTATTTATCTGAGAAATGGTAAAGCTGAATGAACGTTTAACCTGACTCATTGGGATCCACACTGCGAACACCTGCACATCAACACCGCCTGCCTTCAGTCTCGGAAGATCTGACTGAATAGATGAAGTTTCATTTTTGAAATCAACTCCTTTATCAAACACTTTCCATAAAAAATCACTGTGTGTGTCAATTACAATGGACTCATTATGAAGATGCAGGTAATCTGTTTTATCCAGTGAATCTGTCTTTGTTGAAATGGTTTTTGTCAAATTGTTATCGATAATTTTTGGGCTCTTGTTCGTTACAGGTTCAATTAAATTTCCCTTCATAGAACCTTCCTCTTCCTTTAAAAAAATCTTCTCATTTAAAAATAGAAAAATCCCCGCACCAAAAAAAACAACAAACACCAAAACGATACTAATCTTTTTCATATTTTATATAATCAATATTCTGAAAATCCTGCATCAATACTCCAGATCATCTTCCAAAAAAGATGACTTGTCTGTGTTTATTGCAACCTTAGCAAATTCAAAATGACTCTCCGGTACAAAGAACGTGATCGGTCTTTTTGTTGCAATTCTTCCCAACTGTGTATTAAAAGTTTCCATGGAAAGCGCGATGTCATATTCACCCTCAACCCTGAACGGGATTTCCTCATCCGTGAGCTTCGCCTTTACCAGACTGGCTTCCATAGGATCGTATGTTACATAAACTTCTACCATTATTTTTTTTCGTTTGAAAAGTTCAGCATCGGTGTAAGCTTTTGATCATACGGAGCAATTACAAAAGAATTGTTCGGAGAATTCACAAGCTCTTTCAGGGTTTCAATGTATTTCCACTGAAGATATGAATTACTTATCGTGCTGTTGATGATTTTTTGAGCTTCTGCAACTCCCTGCGCCTCAACTGTCTTTCTCTCCGCTTCCTGTCTTTCCTTCTGTAGAACATAGACCATTTGCTGAGCTCTCTGCTCGGCTGCAATTTTTTCATCAATTGCTTCTCGGACTTTCTGCGGTAATTCTACATTTCTGAGCAGAACCTTTTCAAGTATCAGCCCTCTGCCTTCAAATGACTGTTCAAGCTTTTTTGCCACATCATTTACATAATCATCACGCTTTGAAGAATAAATGTCCGTTGCAACAAAGTTCACTGCAACGTCGCGTATCGCTGTTCTTATTGCAGGCAATACGATCTTAGCTTCATAATCCGTTCCGATCGTTCTTAAAAGATTTGGTACATCGTCTGCGCTCAGGCGGTACCAAACAGTAACATCAAGCAGCAAGGTCAGTCCGTCAGAAGAAAGCGTCTGAATAGGATCACTCTTGTTTGATATGGTTTTGCTATCACTGACATCCTGATCATTCTGCCCGCTCATAGTGTATGCCTGAGTTTTTACGTCAAGCTTTTGCACCTCTATCAGCGGGTTTACAAAATTCAGACCGCTTCTTAAAATTCCATTCTGAACATTCCCGAATAATATCTGCACTCCTACTTCACCGGGTCCAATCTGAACTATCGAAGCGAAAAGTATTGCAAAAATAATACCTATGCCTGCGGCTATTCGTGCTATGCCGGTAATTTTATAAAGGTTCAGATTATTCTGAAGCTGTCCGCGTATTATCGAAAGAACGATAATAGTAATTACAAGAAAAATAATAAATGTTATCATCTTTTTTAATTAGGTTAAATAATATGTTTCTTCAAATATTAATTTTTTTTCTCAGATCTTTGGCAATTCTTACGGCTGCCTCTCTGTCTTCATTCAATACAGTGATATGTCCCATCTTTCTACCGGTCTTCGTTTCCTGCTTTCCGTAAATATGAAGATATGCCTTGTCTTCAGATAACACTGCTCCGGTATTGCTTAACTTTGCCCTGCTATTCCTTTCACCAATGATGTTTATCATCACGCAACTGTTATCTCTTAAATTGATATCGCCAAGTGGAAAATTCATTACTGCCCTGAGATGATTCTCAAACTGAGATGTGTAACATCCTTCAATTGTATAATGACCTGAATTGTGGACCCGCGGCGCAAGTTCATTAATCAAAATTTCCTCTCCAATTAAGAACATTTCAATCCCCATGACCCCGACATAATCAAGTTTCTCAACTATTGTTTTTGCCATCTGCTCAACCTTTGTTTTAATATTATCAAACATTCCATCCGATGCGATAACAAGATGGCAGACCTGATCCTTCTGAACCGTTTCAACTACAGGATAAATTCTGATCTCTCCGGATTTATTCCTGACGACCTGTGTTGCTATCTCCCTGTCAAAATTGACAAAGCTTTCACACATAAGACTTCCTCTTTTTATCAATGTATCAAATGCATCGTCAACATCAGCTTCAGATCTTACTAAATAATTTCCTTTGCCGTCGTAACCCATGGTCCTTGATTTAAGAATTACAGGATAGGAATTTTTCTTTGCAAAATTTACAATATCCTCCTTTGAATCAACTTCACAAAATCCTGCAACCGGAATATTGTTTTCCTTTAATGTCTTCTTCTGATAAAGTTTATCCTGAATCAGCTCAATTGCTTTCGATGCCGGATAAACCTGCTTTCCAAGTCCTTCAAGATATTTGATCTTATTTACATCTATGAATTCATTCTCAAGAGTTATTATATCACACATACTTGCAAATTTTTTCAGACACTCTTCATCATTCCAGTCTCCCACAAGTTCATTTCTTGTAACCTGTCCTGCAGGAGAGTCCGCTTCCTTTGAAAGGACATAGAATTCAAATCCGTATTTATAACATCCCTCAATTATCATCCGAGCTAGCTGACCGCCGCCGAGTATTCCTATTTTCAACTGATGTTAAAGGTTAATTTTTGTTTCATAAATATGTTTACTGATCTGTTAATATATTATTTACCTGCCGAGTAATCTGTCATACTCCGACCGGTTCTCAAGAACTTTAACCGCCTCCTGAAGCTGCATATCATAGGGAAATACTGCTTCGTATTGCTGCGCTTCATTTATGATCCGTTTGTTAATTTCATCAACTATGCTTTTCAGTATCTCAGCTTTAGCAAGATCAATTTCCTTTTCCTCACCTTCCTGCGCCTCCAGTTCTACTTTTTCAATCATATTACTGATGTCCAACTTATATTTTTTTTCTGAAGCAAGCTGCTCTATTTCAATAAGCTTTTTTTCGATCTGTGATTCATAGCCAAAGTCGCTCTCCCTGATAAAAACTCTGAAAGTGCTAAACAGTTCATCTGCAGGGACAACCGCAATTGAGGCTGAATTCTTTTGCAGATATTCATTGGCAAATTTAAAGTACATATCCTTTGATAACAAAGCATTATGAATCTCACTTTCAGGATCAACATTCATTTCGATGTCAGGTGTAATGCCGCCGTAGGCTTTTACAATTCTTCCGCCTAAGGTCTTAAACTCAACCTGATCATATTTATCATTATCAACAAACACACCGGATTTATTTTCCTTAAAATAATTTTTTTCCTGGATCCATCTTCCCGAAGGAGTATAATATCTTGAACCGGTGATCTTTATCTGTGTCTTCTTATCAAGATCCTTTATCTGCTGCACGAGTCCTTTACCGAATGACTTCGTTCCGACTATCACACCTCTGTCGAGATCCTGTATCGCTCCGGCGACTATCTCCGAAGCTGAGGCAGTGTTACCATTGATCAGCACTGCAATTGGAATGTCAGAAGGTATGATCGGCTCTTCTCTTGAAAAAATTTTCTTTTCAGAATCCGCGCGCTTACCTTTTGTAATCACAAGCAGACTTCCTTTGGGAACAAGCTTGTTTAAAATTCCTATCGCAGCATCAAGCAAACCTCCGCCGTTGTTACGAAGATCAAGCACAAGACCTTTCATCTCTCCGTTAGCCATCAGACCTTTGATGGCATTCTCAACTTCACTTTCGGAAATGTTGGTAAATCTATCAAGCTTTATGTATCCGATACCTTTATTCCTCGGCTCAAGAAAACCGTAGTAAGAAACATTCTTCAGAATTATTTCCTGTCTCACAAGTGCAAAATCTATAATTTCACCCTCTCTGTCAATTTTCATTTTAACTTCTGTTCCCACCGGTCCTCTGACAAGATTTCTCATGTTATCAACTTTCTCATTGCGAAGATCCCTGCCGTCAATTTCAATTATCTTATCGCCTACTCTCAATCCCTTCTTTTGAGCTTCGTATCCGTTCATTATTTCGGAAATGTAGAAAAGACTATCCCTGATTCCCACCGTAATTCCGATGCCTCCGTATTTCCCGGAAGTGATAAGGTCGATCTGATCCCTACTGCGTTCGTCAATGTAGGTCGTATAAGGATCAAGTGTCGAAAGCATCCCCTCAATCCCCGCCGTTATAAATTTATCTGCATCGATCTCATCTACATAATTCAATGCCACTTCTTTATACACCTGTCCAAACAGATCCATGTTCCGGTTGATCTTTTCATAAATGTCATCATCACCGCCTTTAATGTTTACACCAAGAAATAAACCTGCCGTAAACAATAAGCTCAGTGTGAGTATTCTGAAATATTTTTTCTTTGAGTTGTTCATTTTGTTATTATTATTATAAAATTTCTTTTAACTTTTAACTTTTAACTTTAAACTTTCAACTATTTCTCTGTGGATATTTTCTACACTTTGTGTGCCGTCTATAACCACAAATCTTCTTTTATTGTTATTGGCGATCTGTAAATAACCGTTGATGACTTTTTTGTAATACCAGGCTTTCTTCTGTTCGATCCTGTCTTCATTCTTATTCATCAGTTTTTTCCTGCGGATACATTCATCTATACTTATATTTATGAGGAAAGTTCTGTCCGGCAAAAGCCTGTCAGTAGCGATCTTATTTATGTTATTGATGATCTTAATGTCGATCATTCCGCCGTAACCCTGGTATGCGGTGGACGAATCAAAGTATCTGTCACTCAATACAAAATAATTTTTATTCAGATGAGGAATGATAACTTCTTTTGTTAGCTGCTGCCTTGATGCGGAGAAAAGAAGGAATTCGGTAAGATATTCCATCTTCAGATTTTTTTTATCAAGAATGATCTCCCTGATTTTCTCTGAGATTACCGTACCGCCGGGCTCTCTTACTGAAATTACCTTCTTTCTTTTTTTAAAAAGGTATTCATTGAGCAGACGTATCTGTGTGGACTTTCCGCTAAGATCGATTCCTTCGAACGTTATGAACATATTATTTTGAAATGAAATTATAAAATTCAATATTTTTAAACTATGATGAAATAGTTCAGCTAATTCAGGATTATCCACATCCGTCCCCAAATAAGGAAAAAACTTGCCACGAATTTCACGAATGATCACGAAGTAAAAATATTATCACTAATTTTAAAAACAAAATTAACATAAATTTGTTTGGACAGCACTGTCTTTCTCATTTGCTCAATTCCATTATACCCACTTCAATTATCACATTATTTATCTAATTTAAATTATGGTTGAGAAAATGCAGGCATACATTGGCAACACGGGACTCGATATAGAGATCGACAGGTATGAACAGCAGGAAAGAGAAGATCACTCAAACGATCCAAATCATCTCATTGAAAATTCAGGCGATCCCTGGTATTTCGGCTTCAATTATAATGGTATCTATTTTGACGAGATCTTCTGGTCAGGACTGGATCTTCATACCCAATTTCAGGCATGCATAAGCGATCATTTGTGATAAGAGCATATTTCTAAATTCCCTCCCTATTGATCAACTCCCATGGCTCAAGTTTTGCAATCATTTCTTTAATGATGTCATTTAAGCGCAACAATATCACTTTTAGTTAAAAGCTTTTGAAAAAAATTGTAAAAATTCCACTGAAAATTGTTGCCGGTATATTTATCTCTGTCATTATTGTTCTGATTGTAATATTTTTTTCAATGCAAACCCAGGGCTTTAATAACTGGGCTTTGGAATTAACTCTTGAAAAGGTCAATGAATCCTGGAAGGAAAAGGATAATACACTTTCGGTTTCCACTCTTGAAGGTAATATCCTAACAGGTCTGCGGCTGAATAACGGATATGTAAAAATCAAAAATGATACCGCCCTCACTTTTGATTATGCTGTTGTTAAATATGAT
The DNA here is from genome assembly GCA_034439935.1 of bacterium. Taxonomy (GTDB): domain Bacteria; phylum Bacteroidota; class Ignavibacteria; order Tepidaquicellales; family Tepidaquicellaceae; genus JAGPCH01. Next base: position 9,520 of record JAWXBH010000002.1, on the reverse strand, counting down.
CTGTGGGGACTGCTTGATAATGAGATCAGGATCAAAGAGCTGACGCTTCATTCTCCCCGCCTTGTACTTAATAAAATTCAGATCGATTCTGACAGTCTTGTATGGAATTTTACAAATCTGTTCAGCGCTTCCAATGAACTGGATACTTCCTCATCGCCTTTTGAATGGGATGTTGCAGTTCAGAAATTAAATATTGAAAATGGATTCTTCAGGATCGTCGGAGAGAAAGATACATTACTCGAACAGGGTCTCGCACGAAGCCGTCTGAATGAATTTGATTTTAACAAGCTCGACGTATCAAACTTTGAACTCTCACTGACGGCGGATTATTTTCTCAAGAGTAAAAAACTTAGTCTCGAAAATCTCTCCTTTAATACTAATTCTGATTTTAATCTCCGCAGGTTTAAATTTAAAGCTGACATAGATATCGATGACACCATTACCGATCTTCAGGATCTCGAACTTATAACTGACAGGTCAACAGTCATGATCGGCAAAATGATAATGAATAAATTTAACCCGTTCAATGAAATTGTCTATGAAGAGTTTGGAAATAAAGACATTGATGCACGTATCAATATTGAAAAATTTAATTTTGATGATCTGAAGTTCTTTCTGCCTGAATTGACGATGCTTGACAGCGTTGTAAGTCTTAAGCTCGATGCTAATGGTAAATACGGCGATCTTAATGTTTCAGCTCTTGAGATCGGTCTTCCACAGTCCCATTTAAAATTAAAAGGGAATGTTAAAAATCTGCAGAACACATCCGAACTTTATTCCGATGTTGAAATTGAAAACATGAACATCAAACCTTCAGATGTAAAATTGATCTATATTGATAATGCCATTCCTGATTATTCTAATATCGGAAACCTTGCCGGCACTGTTAAATACAAAGGTACATTCGAAAAATTCTTTTCTGAATTTGATATCACAACCGGTGCAGGCGACATTGACGGGACCGCCGACATTGATCTGAAAAACGAAACTTACACTGCCAACATCACAACAAACAGGCTTGATCTCGGAAAGATACTTAAAGACAGATCTATTCAAAGCAATCTGAACGCGTCGGTATATGCAAAGGGCAGAGGATTTGAGATGAATAAAATTTATGCTGACATTAATTACAGCCTGCAGAATTCATCTGTTGCCGGATACAATGTCAGCAGGTCTGGTGGGATCATTAAAGCAAATAAGGGCAATTTTAATTTTGATATATCTCTTGCCTCCAATGCCGGCAATGCTGGCTTAAAAGGTAAGGTGAATATTTCACGGGCGAACAATCCAGTTTACAATGTCAGCGGAAAGGTCAATCGTCTGAACCTCTCACGCATTACAAAAAACAAAGAGGATATTAGTGACCTGAATTTTACCTTCAGCGTTAACGGCAGCGGAAGTAGTATGAGCAACCTTAACGGAAAGTATGATTTCAATTTTGGTAATTCAAATTATGCAGGCAAAAATATTCCGGCAGGACCGTTGAAGATTGAATTAAAAAACTCGGGCTCAAATAATTATGTGAATATTGATTCCCGCATTCTGGAGTTTAATGCGAAGGGAAATTTCAATCTTGCTTCCATAGGAAAGGTCATCGAATCAAATCTTTCTTCAATTACAAACAACATCAGCAGACTCTCGGGCGATTCGACTGTAATTGTAAATTCAGGTTTACCTTATTACTCAGATAACCTGAATATTGATTACCGGTTGTTGATCAGAGATAGCGCCGAAGTAAATTCGCTTATGAAGCCGTTCGGTATAAATTTCTTTGGAGATGTTTCAGGTAATATTGCAAACAACACTGATGGGTTCTCAAGCGATACTAAACTTAACATCGAGAACTTTTCATATTCAGACACAACAATTATTTTGAACAATGTTAAGGGAAATATTAAATTCATAAACTCTTATCAGTCCTCAAATGAAATTCCTTTCTTACCTTATATAATGAAGATCGGGCTAACAGGTGATAAGATCATTTACAGCAGTAATAGGATCGATTCACTTGATCTGGATTTCAATCTGGATAAAGGAAACGGCAGCATAGATCTTAGCGCTAAGCAGGACAGTACATCGGGTGTGCTGCTTAAAGGGGCAATGAATTTCTCCGGTGATAAGATCATGACGGTGATCGATACATTCAAAGCTAAACACAATTCATACGAAGCCGCGAACAGCGACGACTGGAAAATAGCTTATTCACCAGGCGACAAGATCAGCTTCGAACAGTTCTCGGTCAAAAGCAAAAATATAACGGCAGATATAAAAGGCGACTATTCACTTAACTCAAACAGTGACCTAACCATTGAATCAAAAGATATTAGACCTCAGGATCTTTTTGAAATTTTAAACACGCTCGACTCAGGTTCAAACCCGCAGGTGATATCACAGTCGGCTGAAGGAACACTGAATTTTAATCTCAACTATAAAGGTACCTTTGAAAACCCGGTTGTAAATCTTAAAGTGATCTCGGATGATTTAAAATATAATGACAGTCTTGCAGGAAAGATCGATGCGGAAGTTGGATATGAAAATTCCCTGATTAACGCAGACATTAATTTTGACAATGCAAATAACAAAGGAAAGTTTAAGATCGAAGGCGAGGTTCCATATCCAAATCCTTTTTCAGAAGATACACTCACTGTTGCACAGGATTTCTCAGGAAGTCCGGTTAAAGTCATAATTACTTCCAAAGATTTCGCCATCGGACCTTTCACGAGACTTGTACCTTTCATTCCCGAACTCGACGGCATCCTTAACGGAGAGATCACTGCCGGAGGAATTGTTGCTATGCCCGAACTTAAAGGCAAGCTTGATCTTACCGACGGAAAAATATTCGCGAAGCTGACGGGAATGTACTATGATTTTATTTTTTCGGCATCAACGGAAAACTCAAAGCTGAACATCAGACCGCTGAGCATATATAATGTTGATGACAAATCACGGCATCTTGACATAACAGGTGACATTGACTTCAAGGATCTCAAGATCAATGATATTAACTTAACAACTTCAGGTGATGTTGTCCTACTCGATGGCAGTGCGCTGCAGAATGACTTCGGAGTTGAAGGATATGTTCTCGGCGGAGTCGGCAGTAATCCCATTAAGATCAGCGGAAACAGTGATAAGATCGATATCACCGGTCAGTTTCTGATAAAGGATGCAAGCATTTCTTCTCTTCCGACTAAAGGAAACGGTTACAGTACTGAATCTGATAATTTTATCTATGAAAATATTCTTCCCGACTCAATGCCAAAAGATACTATAATTGTTGTCAATGAAGATATCTTCAAATCCCTGAATCCGTTTGAAAGAGGAAGATATATCTCTGAAGATTCCATAAATAGTGAAAGCAGTATTTTCAATCTTGACCTTAATGTTAAGACTGAAAAAACAATTTATGTTTCCATCGACTTTAATAACCTTACACGTGACCGGCTCTTTGGCGAGATCAACGCCGATCTGAATATAAAGACTGTTAACGATCAGATCTACGCCGAAGGCAGCGTTGACATTCTGAATGATTCCTACTACAGATTTTATCGCAACTTCAAACTGAGGGACAGCCGGATTGTATTCAATGGACCGATTGCAGAACCGGAGCTTGACATAAGCGCTGTATATGAAGGTACAAAGGTGAATGATCAGTTCGGAACCTCGTCAAGCTATCCTGTGAAGGTCGCGCTTGGACTGAAGGGCAAGATTGATATGCCTGAAGTTTCAATTAAATTATTTGAAGATGATACGGAAGTTTCCGGCAATGACGCTTCCTCAGACGCAATAACATATCTGCTTTTCGGAAGATACAAGAGTGAGCTCTCAGCTTCTGAAAGAAAAACTATGGCGTCAAGTGTGGGTACGACTTTAGGATCACTTTATATTACTTCATTCATTTCACAAACTGTCCGGGAGATCATTCCTTTCCTTGTGGATGCGGAGTTCAATTATACCGAAGGAAAAGTGAAAGATACCGACATCGAACTTACTTCTGAATTCGGAGAAGCTACCGTTAAAGTCGGCGGCAAACTTCTCAATCAAGCTAACAACTTTGAATTCTCAATTGACTATCCTCTGAACAGATTTCTCAATCTCAATCTTCCTCAGTCACTTATCCTGCAGATCTCCCGTGAAGAGATCAGCAATAAAGGCATCGACAATTCACAGATCTTTTATACTACGGGTCTGAAAATCGCTTACAAGTTCAGATACTGATGAATGTTGACGGAAGAAATATTGATACAAAGAGAATGTTACTGATAAAATAAAAACAGGTTTGCGGGGAAGTAATTGTATTCTAAAAAGCTTCCCCGATACCAAACTGTATCGCGAATTTACTTTTGAATATTTTTGAAGGATCGCTGAAAAGCCATTTGGCATTTGTATCATTAGGATCGTAGAGTTTGAAGCCGAAGTCAATTCGCACCGCACCGAAGAACAGTTCATACCTGAATCCGAATCCCGTCGCAAGCGCTATCTGATCGATCCTGAACTGCTTCGACGTTTCCCAGACATTACCGTAATCAATGAATAACGCGCCGTTAATATTCTTCATGAAATTTTCTTTTGAAGGAAAGAGCTTCTTACGCAATTCAATGCTTCCTTCAAGGAGAAAATTTCCACCGAGTTCCTTGTTCGCAAGAATGCCGTTCTCCTTGGCATTCCATCCTCTCAGACTTCCGCTTCCTCCGCTGAAAAATTTATAGATCGGCTGAACGGGTACCAGTTGTGTTCCGGTGCCATACTCAATTATATCCCCGACCTTCAGACTTGTAGCAAACATCGAAAACGGAATTATTTTGTTCAGATTAAAATAGATCCGGTTGCCGGTATAGAATTTTACGAATTGTGAATAGTTAAAATTTGGCAGTGCGCTGATGACAAGCTTTGGAATCAAGCCCGCACTGCCGGCGCTTATTGAATGATAGTAACCCGCCGAAGGTGAAAGCACATTGTTGGTATTGTCGTGAACCGCGGTAAGCGTGATCATCGAATGAAAGATGTTCAGGATTGAAGAAGTGTCGTCATATCTGAACTGCACAAGCTCCTCATTGAGATCAAGATAAAGACTGTTGTAAAATGTCTTATCGGAAATGAAATACTTCACAGTCGAAAGATTGCCAGCATAATAATTTTTAAATCCCTCAAGATTATAAAATCCAACTGTGAGTTTATTTGAGAATGTCGACTTGTTAAAAATAAAATGCGGCTGAGTAAAAGTACCGGATACTTCGAGACGATTGAGATCAGATGAATTGAACAGTCCGTCTATATTTGCCGACAGCACACGACCGCCACCGAGAAAATATTTATCAGTGTATTCGGCGCCGCCGCCAAAATAAAAATGATTCTGTATGCTTGTTCCGCGAATGTAAGGCAGGATCTCATACTTAGGACCCAGCTTCACATTTGCAGTCATATCAACCTTCATTATAGATGCAGAGTCCGGGTCAATGTGCGCGCTCTGAACTATCGCGAGCTTTGCAATATTCCGCTCGCTGAGAAGTTTTTTCTCCTTACTGTAAATGTCGCCTTCGTTGTACTGGATTTCCCTTCGCAGTAATTCCTTGTCAACATTATAAACATTATCCATGATCACAATTTCAGTTCTGCCGAAATATGAAAGTGTATCAGCACCTTCAAAATTCAAAATTACTTTTACTCCTGAGTTTGTATTCCCGGAAAATTTTCTTATGACGGTACCGGAATCCTGTTTAAGCCGTGCATACATATAGCCGTTGTTCTGCAGTCGGTCGAGGATCTCATTTGTCTGATCAATGATAAGTATCCTGTTGTAAAATTTATTCTTTTCAATTTTTTTTATCCTGTAAATTCTGCGGGATAATTCCGGAGATAATTTATCAAGTCCGTTGTATATAATACTGTCGATCCTGTATTGTCTGTTCTCTGAAATTATAAATTTCAATGAAGCGGTTTCTTCTTCATTGTTAAATGAGAATGAAGTGTCTACCGACATTTCAAAAAAGCCATTATCAAAATAAAATTTTTTCAGACCTGCTATCCCTTGAGTAACTTTATCAATGTCGAGCAGATCATCTTCGTAAATTCCGAGAGCCGATCCCAGCGCATCGTCATCAAAGGTTTGAGTATTCTTAAACGTGAATTCCATTTCATCTATCGTGAAATCCTTTGCTGTGATTGTCACCGGCAAGGATAGAAACAACAATCCAATGAAGATGAGGGAAAGTCTGAAGTGAGCTTTTAAATGCATTCGTATTTTATTAAATAAAAATCCATTCTTATGCCATTAAATTTAAACCATAGCTGTATTAATTAAACCTCTTCAAATGTATTATTGACAAACCTGTCATTTTTGACAATAAACATAGAATAATAAAAATTTCTTTGCTTAATTGTATAAAAAGTAATTTCATGCATTCTCAAAAAAGGGATATAAATAGTCTCTGCAATTATTGTAGATTTGTCTTCGGAACAATGGTAATTATGAATATTATGAATTGACAAATTTTTAAAATTTAAAAGCCGGATTACAGATAAGTATCCCGGCTTTTGTTTATCCAAAATTGACTTCTTCTTTGCGATTGCTTAGGATTATGCTTGTCTTTACTTGATTAATACCATTCTCTTTGTATCAACAAAATTGCCTGCAAATATCTTATAGAAATAAATTCCGCTGGAGTATTCAGAACCGTCAAATTCGGTAATATAATTTCCAATATGCTTAAATTCATTTACTAATTCTTGCATCTTTTGACCAACAGAATTGTAAATTTCTATCTTAACATTTCCTGCAACAGGAATGTTGTAATATATTTTTGTAACCGGATTAAATGGATTTGGGAAATTTTGTGAAAATTTATAATTGGAATTTTCTTTACTTGTGATTTTATCGCTGACTTTTTTTACCTGTATTCATTTGGGCAAGAGTTTCGTTCTCTATTAATTTAATTTTATCTTCTTTTGTTAAAGTCATACTGCTGTTCAGAATTTCATTAACCTTTCTATCATAATTCTTTCTTTCATCTACCCCAATTTTATTGGATTTGCTCTTATTGACTTTCTTAGAATAAATTATTTTTAGTGCTTTGTTTACGGGCAAATTATCCTTATGCATTTTAGATTTAATTCCTCCACCTGTTCCATTGATTAAACTTGACACACTAAGATACTCTAATCCTGCAGAGATTCGTGCCAAAAAATTCGGATCATTTAATGCAATGTATTCATAACCCGTCATAGCAGTGTTATAATTTTTCATCTTTACATCACACATCAGAATCACTTCGCACGCTAATTTTACAAAGTCTTCATTATTAGAATTCTCCTGAATTCTATTTTCAAGAAAACTTTTCAATTCTCCAAATAGCTGATTTGTTACTGATTGAATTTCCATAGTATCTTTAGAACAATACAAATCATAAACTTTATAAACTGATATACCTGAATACCTGCTGTCATTGTAATCAGTAATTACCGCTTTAAGATTATTTAATGCAGAATTCAAATCATTTGAAGCAATTTCCTTTATTGACTCGGCATACTTTTTTTCGGCATCTGATGCAGGATTTGTTAAACCGCTGTTGGAAGTTTTCATTGAATCAATAATTCCAAAACCTTTATCGAATGTGATTAATCCCTCAGGACCTAATTCAAAATTACAATTTGGACTGGGGATTGCTTCATAAGGAACGGGATCTCCCAAACTGTTGAAAAGGTCTATGTTTGCCTGATTATTATTTCCATACCAGCAGTTATTGTTTGCATAATAAAAAATTGAAGTATCAATTAATTCTCCATAAATATGTCTGTACGAAGAATTACTAACAGTAAAATTGTTTCTTCCCTCATTTGTGTAAACATAACCTATTTCGTAAGTATATATGTTATCAAAAGAGTTATTTACTAAATTATTCATACCTCCGGTCCATACAAATTCATTATTATTATCCCTTATAGGTGCAAGGTTGGAGTATGATTGATATCCTGAAAGTATATTATATTGTGGGGATTGAAATTGATTTCCATAATAATTCAGATGTCCATAATTTGTGATGCAATTTTCTGTAAAAGGGAAACTTGGAATAGGGACGGTGTTTGTAAACTCATTATTTTTAATGTCACCGATACATTTTCTTCCAATAATGTTTGTGAAGGAATTTGAAAAAACATTTCCGGAAACATAAACCGGAATAAGGTTAGAAGTATATGCCAGTAGGTTCAACTGATGATATCCATTATAAAACTTATTGTCCTTAATATTTATACTTGAACGCGAACCTGAAGTCAAGTTTTGATAATTTGCTATATGAATTGCAGTTTCTTTATAGTTTCCGGTAACTTCTAAAGCCGGAAGATTGAATTCATTTTCACTTATCAAAAAATTGTAGGCATTTCGAAAGTTTAGCACTGATCGATATCCTTGACCGGATCTTGTCAGATTAACTGTGTTAGATTTAAAGGTAAATGGTCTTGTCAATTGATCAAGCATATAAACTGCCGTATCAGCGTTTTCTATTGTTGAATTTTGTATGTATGAATTGTTACCAACATTCATTAGTCTTATTCCTCTCCATTGATTCACCGAGGAATTTGTTGTGAGCTTTGTTCCGTCTAAATTAATGTTTGCACTATCATTCAGATTAATTAAAAATCCTGTCGGGACAATCACTTGTGAATTATTTTTTGCAGTAAATTTTGCTCCTTCACCTGTAAAATTAATTTCACTCGTCTGGTTAACAGGAAAAATGATTCCGTCATTAATGGTTAATTCTGATTTATTAAAATTTAAAATTTGATTCTGTCTTATATTTGCACCTGTATATTTTACAGCCATATTCAAACCGAAATCTCCGGGAGTTAAATGTTCGATAGCTCCGAATTGTTTTGCATCAATCGGGAAGTTATGATATTGAGCAAGTGTCGTATCATTGAACATTCCTTTTGATGGAGCTACAGCCGGGAAACCACTGCCGTATTGCTCCCACACGCGAATATTTTTTCCGACAAGATTAATATTGTTTGGAATTGTGCTGCTTAAAAAATTGAATGTAATTTCGTTTAGTGGTCTGAAGTCTATTCTTATTTTTTGTTCACCCTGAAAAATACTCTTTCCGTAATTAGCATCGCTGTAATCAATAATACAATAATCCACAAATGTAAAATTATCCTGATCTGGTCCTTCGTAAAAGTCTATTCTGTATTTGCCGTAACCGAGTGAGGTCTCGCAAAAGTTTCGTTCCGGAGTTGCATCAAAATTTACTTTTGTAGTCCATTGGTCTTCTGACAAATTTTGATTAAAGTTAAGAATGTCGGAGTATCCGAGTATTTTAGTATTTCCTGGTGGAAAATTAATTGGGTAAGTTGCATCCAAGCTATATTGATTTCCACCGCTGAATATAGCACCAACCGGATAGATATTAATTTTTATGAATTTTCCAGTTGAAGCATTACATTACAATCATTAATTCACCAAATGTAAGTGTTTGAGATTGTGAAAAGTTTAGAGAGAATAATGTTATGAATAGTAAAACAAAAAATT
>JAWXBH010000001.1:0-20098 GCA_034439935.1 bacterium | reverse complement strand
GAATTAAGAATTAAGAATTAAGAATTAAGAATTAAGAATTGAAATTTAGAATTTACGTTTGACGTTTCACGTTTCATGTTTCACGTTTCATGTTTGACATTTCATGTTTCACGTTTCATGTTTCACGTTTCACGTTTCACGTTTCATGTTTCACGTTTCATGTTTCACGTTTCATGTTTCATGTTTCACGTTTCATGTTTCACGTTTCATGTTTCACGTTTGACGTTTCACGTTTCATGTTTCACGTTTCACGTTTCACGTTTCACGTTTCACGTTTCATGTTTCACGTTTCATGTTTGACATTTCACATTAAAATTGTATTGATGATAAAAATTATTTTCATATTTCTTCTCGTGGCATCACCAGGAATTGAAGCATATTCCCAATCGAAGATCGGGATAGCACTTCCGCTGATGAAGAATTCCGGAAACGCGGAAGAAAAAAAGTTAGGCGAAGCAATGCTTAAGGGTATCAATGATGCTCTTGAAGAATACCGCAGCTCAAACTCTGGCAAGAGAATCACAATAGTCACGGAAGATACGAAGCGCGATCCTTCGGCTGCACTGCAGATAATAAATAAGTTCGGAAGTGACAGCAGTGTGATCGCGATTTTCGGACCTGTGTTCAGCAGTGAACTTGTCAATAACGCCGGGGCGGCTAAGTTCCATAAGATCCCTGTCATAACTCCGACAGCTACCGCCAATTTTGTTGCGGAGAAAAACGAGTATATATTTCAGCTTAATCCGACTTACGACATACGCGGAAGGGTAATGGCGAAGTTTGCATTGAAGAATCTCGGAATGAAAAATTTTGTAGTGTTCTCTGAGGATACTTACGGTAGTAATTTTTCTGAAAGCTTTATCGATGAGGTGAATTCCGGTAATGGAAAGATTGTTTTTGAAAAAAGTTACTCAACAGATAAAGTTGACCTGAATGAAGAGTTTGATGAGATCAAGCATGCATTGCTTTCCAAGGATAAATTTCTGGATTTTGGAAATTTAAATACTGCACAGCTTGACAAAATTAAGAAGCTTAAATTTAATTTTTCTTATGCGGATTCTTTATTGAGTGAAAAACTAACTGTAAGCATTTATAAGCTGTTCGGTGAAAGAGCTGACAGGATACTGGATTCCTCAGGCATTATTCCGTTAACGATTTCCGACAAGTCAAGGAATGTAATTTACGGTGTTGCCGACGCGGTTTACATACCTATCGCGAATTCAGGTGAAGCAGGCAAGCTCGCTTCACAATATTTTTCATCAAATATAAATCTTCCGATTCTGGGTACAAGTGATTGGAACAATGAGAAGGCATTATACGAAAACCGGATGTACATAAAAGGTCTTTACTTCGATTCTGATTTTTTCATTGAGGAAAACACCGGAAGAGATATGGGAAAGATGAGTGACGCTGAGCTGAAGAATTATTATTTCGGATATGACGGACTAAAATTCATACTTGATAAAATATCAGAAGGTAATGGCAGCAGGCAAAGTCTGAACGATGCAATTGAAATAACTACAGATTACAATGCAATACACAACGACATTACCATAAAGGACAGAACGAATCATCATTTGTCCATAATGCAATATGATAAAGGTGAATTGAAAAAGATCATGGACATTTCTGAATGATACAGTTAAAACAAAATTAATTTTGATTTTACAATGTGTTTTAATTATTTTATAAAAAAATTTAGAATTCTATAATTAATATTTTATCTAATGGCAGATAGCAGCACTGCGTTTACAGAGGAAGTTATGGAAAGTAAACATCTGCACCTGCAAAGTGATTTCTGGAGTATTAAAAATTTTTGTTAGTTTGATTGTTAAAGTATATTTAATTATTTTTAGTGTGTATAATTTAAAAAATTAATGGTTTATTAATTATGGTACAATCGACAGAATCCGGAAAGAGTAGTATTACCTTAAACAAGGGTGACTTTCTTTGGTCATTTACAGCATCTTTGATAGTTCTTATAATTTCAATAATTTTCGGTAATGTTTTTGGATCGTTTACAAAAGCAAATTCAAACGCAAATTTTGTCAACGCAGTAGAAAATTTTAATGGTTGGTGGATTTATCCAGTCCTATTTTATGGTATATTTATAATCCTGATTTGGCGGGCTAAAAGAACATTGGACAAGAAGTTTTATGGAGGGAAGCTTACAAAATCTGAGATCAATAAAATAATTGATAAATGGAGCGGAGTCGTCGATGGTATAGGAACAGCCCTGCCTCTGATCGGGGCGGCAGTAATTCTTTTTACGGTTGGTCTTGGACAGCAGTCACAGGATCTGTTTCTGGAAATTGCAATTCCGTTTGAAATTAAATCGCTGTTCATACTTGCAATTGCAAAATTATTTGAATCCGCATTTGATGATTTAGAGATTCAGTATTTAAGACATGCACCGGAAGAAATGGGGACTGTAACTGATACAGAATTAGCAAAGGATATGAAATTTGAATTAGTTAATCTTCCGGACAACACCGACCTTAATGAAATTAAAACAATTTTAATTAACTGGAATCAAACTATAGATAAAATGAAAGACCCTGAATTCAAGAAAAGTCTTGAAACCATTAACAAAATTATTGGAAGGTAAAACAGGGATATTCTTAATTAATAAATTACTTGTATGGAAAGAAGAAATAAACGTGACGCGAAGTTTTTGATATTTCAATCCTTATACATCATTGCAATATCTATTTTGTTTTATAAAGGTACTGATCTGTCTTTGAACAAGGTGACAGAATTGAAAAAGGATGAAAAAGTAGTTACAAAAGCAGTAATAGATTCTTTGACAAAATGGCCGAGTTATGATAGTCTTAAGCAGATTGTAATGCCGAAGTTACCTGACAGCACTGTGTATAAAAAAGTTAATTTGAATCAGGAAGTTTTTAATAAAGAAATATTAGCAGAAAAAGATAGAAAGATTTCCGAACTTGAACGACAAGTAGCAAGGCAACCTCAGAGGAGTGTAAAAGAAAACAAAAAGAGTTCAACGACAGATATAGAAGGCGAAACTCCCAAATAATTTTTTAAAAATCGTATATGTTAATTTTTCATTTAAGGATTTTAATTCTAAGCAATTTAATTTTGTTCGCTATGTTAGCTTCTCCGATAACTTCATGGTCCCAAACAGATACATCCAAAACAGCAAGAACAAAACCTGTTACACCACTTACGAACTTCATAAAATATTCTAATGCAACGGTAAAAAATAATTTATACTACCCGGGAAAGGTTAATGGATTCCTTAATGAAAATAGTATCTTTGTAAAAGATTTTGAGTCGCAAGAGACTTTTTCGTTTGAAACGGTAAATTATGATAGCATACAGTTTTATTATGACTTACCTTATTCGTATGTTGATAAATTTTTTATTCCAGTCCTGGAAAATGAACAATTTGATTATACAATAAACCCAATAAGGGAAATTTCAAATTTCAACATGTCGGTTGACAACAGTGAATTAAGAAAACTTGTCAATGAAAAGCTTTATGAGGTCGAAATAAAAGACGATGTTGATCCAAACAATATTTTAGTTGAAGCTACAGAAGAGTCGGCAAAGTTTATAGATATCTGGAAGATTGACAGTTTAAGCGTTGTATATCAAATAAGACTTAAAGATAAAAATGAAATTGTACGGAATTTAAGTGAGGATGAAATAAGAAAATGGAAAAAAGGAGATGAACTAAGTTTTCCAATCGGAATAACCCTATCCGATAAAAATGTTCCGGACGATGTTCAAAAGTACAAATTATTTTTGAAAAAGGAAAAAAAACTCAGGAAAAGGAGCAATTAATTTTGATAAAGAATTTTGTAATTATTGTATTTTTATTTTCGTCCCTCATGTTTTTTTCCCGGACTTGTATTGCTCAAACAGAATTCTCCGATACAATTACTATGGGTGAAAGATCATTGGACAGCATTAATTTTTATTTGTCTAAAGATTTTTCAAGAAGTGAAAGTACTGTAAAAGGTTTTATACATATACCTGTAGGAAATAAAATTTACAGAATACCTTATAAAGTGACCTCTACAGCAATTCCCTTCGTTTCGAGGGGACGTCAATATTTCAGAATGACAGGTCTTTCGCTCGATGAGGATAGTCTCGGAAATCACCTTCAGGAACTCTTCAGAAATCCGAGGGAAAAATTAAGATCTCCGATTAATTCAGTTGACTGGAAGAATAGTGATAGTTACCGGAGATATTTTGAACCGTATGATTTGAACTCGGAATTCCTTACAATTACCAAAGAGAAAAGCAACAATGTGGACAATGCCGAAGATGAGTTTGAAAGTTTCCTTACTGAAGGTACCGGTGCTTATGTTGTACAAAATTATGAAAACTTTCCTTTACCACAGACTATTGATTTGGAAATTGATTTGAAGAAAACACCAAGATCTCTGAGTGTTTTAGATCTTGAGTTTAACTTTGATAAACTAACACCTGAATTCCAAAGGTTATTATTAAATTATGGGAACAGTAACATACTGAAGTACCAAAACCGAAGAAGCCTTGATCCAAAAACAGAATAACAACAGTAAGAAAAAATTACCAATTGATAATTTAATTAAAATTATACATGCATATAAATAATACTCCTCATGTCAAGTATTTAAGATCTCTGTGGTTTTTATTTTTATTTTTTATAAATATAATATTCGTTAGTTCAATCTTTGCTCAAAATGATTTTGTAATAAGATCGGGTTGTGATATTCGCGAGAACAATGACAGCAAAGGTAATGAGCTATATAATTATATAAGAAACAATAATTTACAAAATTTACGAAATGACAGAATTACAACACAGCAGATTGGGGTTTCTTATACTTTAAATAGTGTCGACTTCGGCAATAACAATCAAGTAGAACTGGATCAAACATTAAGAAATATTTTTTCAAGTTGGACTCTTACACGATGCGTTGATGTAAAAGAAGTATTACCCACTACAGATGCTCCTGTAAAAACAAAAATCTGGACCCCTCTAACATACATTCCCGAAAGGATCGCAGCAAACTGGGATTTGCGGACAACCTGGTCAAACCAGACCAGGTATCTGAGTTCATTGGATTATTATGTAAATCCTTACTTTCAGGCGTTCGGCGGTGATCCGATGGGAATACCGTTTGCTTACGGTTCAGGAGTAGGTATGACAGTTGGTTTTGGTACACCTTATACAGGTCCAATGGAAACTGATTTTATTAAGGGAGGTCTTCATCTTGCTCTATTTGAAGTAGCTGTGACAGGAAGGGTAAAAGAGTTTGTTTTAAAGTATGCAGCTAACACAAACCGAACAGAAGATCTGAGAAACAGCTGGTTAGGTAACTGGAATAATATTTTCACGCCTCATTTAGGAATTGAGTTTGCTATAGAAATTCCTGTTGTAAGATTATCATACTTCGGAACTCTCGATACATTACAAGAAGTAACTGACAACCCAATAATTGTAAGAAATGAAGTTACAGGTGAACCTATGAAAAACAATGTTGTAAGAGGAGAATATTTTGGTTTTGAAATCAGAACACCAAATTTAATATTCTACAATTCTACGCGAGCAAAATTTTATTTTGCACGGCATTTTGGTGAGTATCATTTAGGTTATGTTGGTCGTGAAATGAAGATTGATGATTTTATATTTGATCTTAGAGTTGATGCGACATTCCCGGGTAAAAGAGATTTTCAGATTCTTACAGAGCTTTATCTGGACAGTCCCTGGAAAGGTTTTGCCAACAAAGCTTTTGGTTTTGGACCATCGGTAAGATTTGGAAAAACGCCTTCAAATAATTTTGGTTTGATAAGCGCTTTCATTAATGCCAGAATAAAGATCGGCGACTTCTTTGATAAGAACCTATATTAAGAAAATTTAGTCTTTGATATATAATCCTCAGGTGTCCTTTTTTTTATACACCGCTTTGTACAACTCACCTCTTGCGCAATTTCTGAAACATTTGTGTCTATTTTTTTAGAATGTGACTTGACAACCTTTTGTTAATAGTCTATTTTGAACAACACTAATTAACCCTATTTTATCAAAATGCCAAAACAAAATCAGGAGGTTTTAAAAATGGCAAAAATGAAAAACTTGTTTTTCGTTTTACTCACAGTCGTGATGTTCTCAACGTTCTTAGTTGGATGCGGCGGAGTAAGTGAAGAGCAAATGCAACAATTAAATGACCTGAAGTCTGAAGTGGAAGCACTTCAATCACAAGTCAATGCTAAGAATGACGAAAAGTCAAACTTGCAAAAGCAAATTGCTGACCAAGAAGCAAAGATTAAAGAATGGCAAGGAATTGCCGACGGAATCAGAAAGAACTGTCCGTAATTTCAAGTAATTTTTTAACAACAATTTTATTAATTAACTTAAAAAACAAAAGGAGTTTTTAAAAATGAAATTTCATAAATTATTAGTATTTATGATGGTTTTCTCCTTGGCAGTATTTGCAAAATCCGCATTTGCACAAGACGATGATGACGATGATATGTCAGAAGAACCAGAAGAAATGGATGAAGACATGTGGCAAGCACAAATGGATGAATACACCGCCAAGAAAGCCGATTTAACAAATCAATTAGCTTCAATCTCAAGCGAAATTGATGGTCTGAAGAAAGCATTAGACGACAAAACAGAGATCGCTAACAATTCTGTCAATGCAGTATGGGCAGCAGTAGGCAGCAAATCACAGTACGACGAATACAAGACAAAATTCGCTGATGCAGAAAAAAGAGTGAATGCTTGTAAAGGTCCGGATGATGCAGCTGACATACAGAAAAATGTCTGGCCTTATTTGACAGACGCAGGTATCAATGGAAGAATGAAATGTTTACCTGAGTTCAACGACAGATATAATGCAATGAAGAAAAAGATCACTGATTGTATGGGCAAAATGGAAACAGGCACATACACAGTTGTTAAAGGTGATTGCTTATACAAAATCGCAGGTATGAAGAATATCTACGGTAACTCAAAATTGTGGCCTGCTATCTGGGACGCTAATAAGAGTGGTGTTGTAAGTGCTCCACCAAGAGTTGCAAAAACAATTCCAAATCCTAACCTTATCTATCCAGGACAAGTATTGAAAATTCCAACATTGACAGAAGCTCAAAAGACTGATGCAATGAAGAAAGCAAATCAATACAGGGGATCAAGAACAAAAAAGAGAGTCATGAAATCCAATACCGGTGATACCGGAAAAACAGAAATGAAGGATATGAAGAAAGACACAACAAAGAAGAAATAAGCTTTGTGTTGTTGATCTGGCTTTAATATTTATATAAAACCCTTATGTTTGAAAAAGCATAAGGGTTTTTAATTTAAATCTTACTTAATTGAATATTATCGAAAAGAAACTTGCTCTTGCCGGTGTTGACCTGCTTAACTTCAGCGGAATAAATGACAACAATTTAAATCTCATAAAGGACAGCTTTAATTCAACTATCGTATTGCGCGGTGATACGATTTTTCTGAAAGGAGAAGATTCCGAGATCAGAGACATAGAAAAAATTCTTAACGAGCTCATCTTCCTGCAAAAAAGACAGGGTGAGATATCTTTAAAGGATGTGAAACTTGTCCTCGATCTTGTAAATTCAAAAGAGGCATCCAATGATAACATAAGAGAGAAGCTGGGCTTTACTCCTAATGATATTAAAGATGTTATCCTTTCAAAAAAAAATGATTTCATTAAACCGAGAACTCCTAATCAATCCGAATATTTTAAGAAGGTAAAGGAAAATGATATTGTCTTTGCGATTGGTCCGGCAGGGACGGGTAAAACATATCTTGCAGTCGCATTTGCAGTGGCTGCTTATAAAAATAAGGAGATCAGTAAGATCGTGCTGACAAGACCTGCTGTAGAAGCTGGTGAAAGTCTGGGCTTTCTTCCGGGAGATCTTTCCGATAAAGTTGATCCGTATCTCCGACCTCTTTATGATGCACTCGAAGATATGCTCCCAATGGAAAAACTTGAGGGGTACTTAGAAAAAAATATTATTGAAGTCGCACCGCTTGCTTATATGAGGGGAAGAACTTTGAACAATTCTTTTGTAATACTTGATGAAGCTCAGAACTCCACTACACTTCAGATGAAAATGTTTCTTACAAGGTTAGGACCTAGTTCAAAGGCGATCATTACAGGTGATGTCACTCAGATCGACCTTCCCAGACGTGATCAGTCAGGACTTGTTCAGATCCAGGAGATACTCCAAAACATAGATGATATCGCTTTCATGTATTTTGAAAAATCAGACGTTGTAAGACACAAGCTTGTAAAAGATATCATCAATGCTTATGAAAAGTTTCATTCATAAGGCTTGAGACTTTCTTACCAGCCTTGCAGCAAAAGCACCGTCGATCTTGTGAACATGTGGAAATAATTCGATAAATCCTTCTTCATTTACAACTTCCGCCTTCACATACTTTGATGCATTATCAATTGTAAAGTCCGGATTTTTTTCAAGAAATTTATGAATGACATCTGCATTTTCTTCCTTCTCCGTCGTACAGGTACTGTAAACTATCACTCCATCAGGCTTCAGATATTTAAGAACGTTGTCAAGGATCTGCAACTGAAGCTTCTGAAGTTTTAATATATCCTCGAGCTCACGTTTCCATTTTATGTCAGGTTTTTTAGAAAGCACACCAAGTCCCGAACAAGGTGCATCGACCAGTATTTTATCCGCTTTTCCGATAAGCTCTTCTTTTAACTCTGCTGTGCCGGGTTCATTTATATCGTCATGATACATCTTAACATTCTTTACTCCAAGCCGCTCAAGATTCTTTGCCATTATTTCCATCCTTGATAAATATTTTTCAACTGCGATTATTGTTCCTTCATTATTCATAAGCTCTGACATGTGAGAGGACTTACCTCCGGGTGCAGCGCATACATCCATTATCAAGTCTTCTTTTTTCGGATCAACAAGATACGATACCAATCCTGCACTTTCATCCTGTACAGAAAAATTTCCTTCTCTGAAAAAATTGTCCGTATACAGCTTGGACATTGTCTTTGTAGAAAAAAAGTTACCGAGATAATCCCCTTTCCTGTAATAGAGATTTTTTTCCTTGAGAAAGTTTTCAAATTCCTCTGAAGATATTTTAAGCGAATTTATTCTAACAGACAATGAGGGTCTGTGATTATTTTCTTCACACAACTTTACAGTATCATCAAAGCCAAATCTGTTGATCCATCTTCTAACCATCCAGTTTGGATGTGACTGTACGATACCCAGATAATTAACTTCATCAATTTCACGCGTGGGCCAGACAAGATTATCCAGAGTTCTTATTATCATCCTGAGCAATCCATTCACGACACCCGCATGTTTTTCACCATGTATCCTTTTTATAAATTCCACCGCTTCATTTACTGCAGCCGAATAGGGTATCTTATTCAGAAACAGAATCTGATAAAGTGCAACTCTCATTGCATTGCGAACTTCCGGAAGACACTTTTCATAATTGCCCCTGTAAAAACCGTTTAGAAACCAATCGAGTCTTCGCATCCAGCGTATGACGCCGTGTGAGATCTCATTCAGAAGGGCTTTGTCAAAATCGTTCAGGGTATCATTTCTAAGTTCAGCGTCGATCAATTTTTCAAGATATGAGTCTGTCCTTTCACAGCGGCAAAGGATCTTTACTGCACATGAACGTGCGTCTTCAAATAAATTTTTGGAATATTCTTTTTGTTTGTGTGAAGTTCCGTTCTGATTAGGAGGAGCTGCAGCGGGATTTTCTTTCTGGTTTTCCATATTTTTAGGTGCTTATGATTCTAATTTAAAATTAAAATAGCTAATGAGAATTTTATATTAAATGTATTTGTCGGTTCTGTTAATCACAGCTGATCCGATATACCCCTTCGTCCCTGTTGTTTGAAAATAATTTTGTAAAGCTAAGATTCTTCTTTCCAAAATTCTGTTTCAGCAAATTTATGAAATCTGAAAGAACCTCGTTACTGCTGCACTGAATGATGAAGTTATTATAACTTGTAAAGTCATCTGTCATCCGGCTTTTCGGATCAATGTTCTTTAACCAGATGTCAAAACTTAGTTTACCGGGATAGAGCTCATTCATTATTGAAACATATTTTTCTTTTGATTTTCCGGAATGCTGTATTCCCATGAACAGCGCAGGTATTTTTCCGGAAGAAGTATTTGAAAAGACCATAACACTATCGGAAAAATTTTGCTCCACATAGTTAATGATTTTATGGGCTTCAGCTTTACGGTTTCTATAAGAGGATATTTCAGAATATAAAGTTTTCAACGGCAAGAAAAATAAAATCATAAAAATTATCACCGCAGCTTTTTTAAAAAAAGTTTTTTCGCTTAATGATGACATAATGCCGATGCCGACAATTAATGCCGGGACGGAAAGCATTAACGCAGGAAGCATATAGTATATCTGGAAATGCTTTGATACAATTATTAACTGCAGTGTCATCATGACAACGATTCCCAGCAAAAGCTTAAACATATTACTATTTACCGTTTTGAATTTTTTACTGATCAAAGTGTAAATCATAATGCACGCGGATGTGAGATATGAGATTATAAAGAAAGGCTCATAGTAAATTATTTTTTTCAAATTACTTAAGAATGAATCCGCAAGCATCTCCTGAGATCCAAAACCATACGCCCCGCTTCTCAATGTAATCCTTTTTAAAAAAGTAAATAAAGCCATCACATTATCATAAGACATAGTGATCGAAATGATAATGAAAAAGATCAGCAAGGTAATCAGGATATAAATACTTTTCATCCGGAAACCTCGGATCAATATCAGAGGTATGAGCATCACCGGAAAAGCAGAGATCTTAACAGACAAGAGAAATCCTGATATTGATCCGAACAGATAAACATATTTAAATAATTTTTTGCCGGTCAAATCTTTTTCATAGATCATGCTGCATGTTATCGCAAGAAAAATCAACATTGAAAAAATGATCAGCGGTTCAGGAGAGACATTGGTCAGATTATATAAGATCGTCGTTGAGGTAAAAGGCGTAAGCTGAATCAGAAGCGCTGCAATGATATTACCGGTCTTATTAAAAACCATTAAGCCCGTAATAAAAAGTGAAACGCAGACCATTAATATAAAGCAAATATTAATGATTAACAAAAATCTTTCCGGATCAGTGAAAACTGATTTGATGAATTCCCTTTGCTCTGTTCCGGAGCTTTGAAAATACAATGTAGCTGCACCTATAAGCTGGACGGGTGTTCCCGGATGGTCAAAGTGCCCTATGCTCTGCCCGTTAACAATGTTAAGAGAATTGATCAGATAAGCGTAGGAAGGATCGTAATAACGACCAATGTAAAATTCGCCTTTGGATGTTTTGAAGAAAACCGATATTGATAGCAACAAAACAGGTAACAGAAGAAGTAATAATATTTTTGATTTTTTGTTGCCGGACAGGACTTTGAGATTTTGATCCATTGCTAATCCATAACCTCTATCTCGCATTCATCGATTGAATTCAAAAAATATTTACCGTAAGATTTTGTAATGATCCTGTTGTCGAGAATGGCAATAATTCCCTTATCTGTTCTGTGTCTTATCAGTCTGCCAATTCCCTGCCGGAATTTTAAAATTGCTTCAGGGAGCGAATATTCAAAAAAGCTGTTGCCTCCGTTTCGTTCTATGAATTCCATTTTAGCCTGAACAACCGGATGAGACGGAACAAGAAAAGGCAGGCGTGTTATGATAAGATTACTCAATGCTTCACCCGGAACATCGACGCCCATCCAGAAGCTGTCAAGACCGAACAGAACCGAGTTCACGTCGCTCCTGAAATTTTTCAGAAGTGAATTTCTTGAAACACCGACTCCTTGCAAAAGCAGTTCAATATTATTGTCAGCCAGAAAATCCTTCAGATTATTTCCGATATTTTTGAGCAGGTAAGAATTTGTGAACAGCACAAGCGCCTTACCTTTTGTAAGCATTATAAAATGACTTATCCAGTCTTTAAGCTGTTCGATATAAATATCATTATGCTCTTTTGCGGGTGAGGTAATATTTCTTGGAATATAAATTTTTACCTGCTGTGAAAAGTCAAATGGAGATTCTAATTTTAATTCATCGACATTTTCACCACCAAGACGTTTTTTAAAATAAATAAAGCTGTTGTTGACGGTTAATGTAGCGCTTGTAAGTATGGCGGAATTGCCGGGATGAAAAATATTCTTTCTGAAGTAATCTGAGATGTCAACAGGTGAAGAACAAATGCTGACGTTAGATTCCGGCTTTTGTGATGAAAGCTCGACCCAGTAAACATATTCACTCTCCTTATCATTATTCTTCTGGTTTAAAAATTCATCAACAACATAATTGAATTCCGTAAATTTATTTATGAACTCATTCAGCTCATTTTCCTGAGATTCATTTTTACAAGCAGGACGTAATGACCGCAGGTTATTTAGCAGATTATCGATCTCAGGCTTTAAAATATTTTCAACGATCTCTTTATCATAAACCCTTGAAGTAAGACTTTCCATTTTGCCGGCTTCCATTGAAAACAAATTTCTTCTGAGGTGATAAAAAAAATAAGTATTGAGATCAAGCAGGTTAATAACGGTCGCCTGAATGTGAAGTGAAGGAAGCTGAAGCAGAAAACCTTTCTTCGATTTTTGATTGTACAAACGAAGCAGATGATATTTCAGCATTTCTCTTGAGACTTTAGGTGCTATGTGTTCTGTCGCGACCTGCTCAACGGTATGCGCCTCATCGAAGATCAGGAAATCATTGATGTAAAGATAACCGTCTTTGTCTTCTGATATCCCGTCAAACAAAGTAAAGAACAGATGATGGTTTACAATAATGACATCCGAATCGGCAAGCTCTTTTTTTGCCTTATGATAAAAACAGTCTGTATCTTCGCCGCCGCAGGTTTTCACTGTACAGATACCTCTTTCAGAGCACACGGAATGCCAGACATTTTCATTGATCTTAAAATTGATATCCGAACGTGTTCCGTCCTGAGTGGATTTTGACCATTCATATATTCTTTCCAGCTCGATCTGCTCGTCCGTCTCAAACAAAGTATTGGAAGCCTCCATCGCGCTCCTGAGCCGTTTGGGGCAGAGGTAATTACTTCTGCCTTTGAGTAAGCCTGCTTTGAACTGAATGGGGAGTATTTTTTGCAGGAAGGGAATATCCTTATTGATAAGCTGTTCCTGAAGGTTGATTGTGTAAGTCGAGACAATGACTTTTTTGTCGTTGTTCTTTGCATAATAAATCGCGGGTACAAGGTAAGCAAAACTTTTTCCAATTCCTGTCGGCGCTTCAATAAAAACATGGTTTTTGTTTTCAAGAGTATTAAAAATTGATTGTGCCATTTGCAGTTGTGCGTCCCTGAATTCATAATTTTCAAAATTAGCTGAAAGGATACCTTCATCGGAGAAAAAATTCTGAATGCTGTGCATAGTTTCATTTGTTTCTGTCATGTTATATGAATTGTTTATAAGGATTAACTTTAAAATCTTCATAAGTTATTTATCCATTCACAAATTTTAAATGCGAAAACTTTCACATTCCGAAATTCAGTCCGAAAGAAAACAGATCGGTGATATTGGAAATTACAAAAGGCATCCAATATATGCTCTCTGCGACAACATACGAAGTATTTTTAATGTAGGAGCTATTTTCAGAACATCCGATGGTGCATTCATAGAAAAACTTTACTTAACTGGCTATACACCTTATCCTCCGAGAAAGGAGATCGAAAAAGTTGCGCTTGGTTCAACGGAGAGTGTTCCCTGGGAATACCACAAAGATCCGGTGGAAGTTGTAAAAATGCTCAAAGCTGAAAACATAAAGATCGCAGTTCTGGAAATTACTGACAAGAAAAATTTAATTTGGAATGTAAGTAAAGCCGACTTTCCTTTATGTCTTATTCTTGGAAATGAAATTTCGGGGGTATCAAAGGAGCTGATAGATCTGGCAGATATGTCATTTGAGATCCCGATGCTTGGAATGAAGCAGTCGCTTAATGTCTCAGTGGCTTACGGCATTGCAGTCTATGAGATGGTCAAGAAACTATCAGAAGATTGATGCGGTTGAGGATAATGCATTAACAATGATATATAACGTATTTATCATTGACATTTCTGCTCTAAAAAGGGAATTTTGAATAATCTAAATTATAAGATGAAAAAAATATTTGCAATACTCGCAGTCTTTGTGTTAACCTCCCAATTATCTTTCGCACAATTCAAAAAATACGATGATAAAAAGCCCTCTTATAAAAGTTCTAATAACTTATTACTCGGCTTCATAAATCCAAACAATTTTTCGATGAGACATTCTTTTAATGTTTCAATGATGACAACAGCTTACGGAAATGTATCGCTTACATCTTACATCAATTCAATGAATTACAGGATTTCGAATAAGCTTGATGTCAGCGCAGACGTAAAATTTCAGTATTCTCCGTTCGCTAATTCAAATTTAGGATCTGCATATTCAACATCTTTACAGAAAAATTTATCCGGAATTAGTTTATCGAGAGCATCTTTGAATTATAAAATTTCAGACAATGCATTTATAAATTTTGAATACAGGGAAGTTGATGAAAGTGATTATTTCAACAACAACTATAATCCTTTCAATTCGGGATATAACGGTTATAATTATTGGAGATAAACTTTAAATTTAAAATAATTTTTTCAAAAAGCCGAAAGTAAAATTTGCTTTCGGTTTTTTATTTATCAGTTTAATTTGAAAAAAAATTTACTCAATTACATTTTAAACGGGGCAATAATTTTATTTCTGGTGCTTGTTTGTTATCTGGCATTTTCTCTGATCAACAATTCAATCAAATCTGATAAAGGCGTTAAAGAAATTACTGACACTGCAAAATCCCTGACCAATCAGCCCAACCTTTCGATACAGGTCGATGTGCAAAACGGAACACCGGAAAACGGCGTCGCATCAAAGTTTACAGAGTATCTGAGAAAGAATGAAGTTGATGTCGTGGAAATGGGAAATTACAAATCGAAGGATATTGAAAGAACACTTATAATCGACAGATCCGGTGATAAGAATAAGGTAAAAAAAGTTGCAAGGATACTTGGAGTAAATGAGAAAAGCATTATTGAACAGCTTAACAACAGTCTTTATCTTGACGTGACGGTTGTTATCGGAAAGGATTTTAATTCGTTAAAACCATATATCGAAAAGAAAAAATAAACTATGGATTCAAAAGAACTTGCTTTCAAAATTGCGGACATAATTCTTCAGAAGAAGGGCTCAAATATAGTCGTGATGGATTTAAGAAACCTGACAACTGTAACGGACTTCTTTGTCGTCTGTTCCGTAATTTCGGATACTCAGGTAAAGGCGATCACGGATTTTATCAGAGAGGAAACAAAGAAACTTGATGAGCGGGCATGGCATAATGAAGGGTATTCCAGCCTTAGCTGGGTACTGCTTGATTTTGTGAATGTAGTTGTTCACGTTTTCCTTGAAGATACACGGAAGTTCTATAATCTCGAAGGACTCTGGGCTGATGCTGTTGTGACTGAAGTAAAGGATTAGCAGACCGGTCATGAAGATAAAAAAGAGATTATTATTAACTATCGGCGATCCGTGCGGAATTGGACCTGAGATCATATTAAAAATATTTCAGGGGAAAAAATTAAGTCCGGGTTCTGAACTGTTTGTGATCGGATCAAAGAAAATTTTTGATCATTACTCCTTGCTGCTGGATCTGGAGAAGCTCCCTGAAAACAGAATAATAGAAATTCCCCTTCCCAAAAATTTTAAGATCACTCCCGGACAAACAAATAGATCTGCGGGTAAGATCAGCGGACATGCTATTAAGCTGGCGTCTGAGATGTGCCTGAAAAAAGAATTTCACGGAATGATCACGCTTCCCATTTCAAAAGAATCATTGAATAAAGCAGGTTATAATTTTCCCGGACATACGGAAATGCTGACAGAGATCACATTATCTCACAATACTGTGATGATACTTTATTCAAAGAAATTTTCTGTAGCAACTGCAACAGGTCATATCCCTTTATCCGAAGTGAGTAAAAAAATTACGCCTTCAAATTTATTTCAAAAAATTGTTTCAGTTAATAATGTTTTTGTAAAGGACTTTAAGATCCGGAATCCAAAGATCGCAATTCTATCTTTAAACCCTCATGCAGGTGACGGTGGATTGCTCGGAAAAGAAGAGGTTGACATTATAGGACCGGTTATTGAAGAAATGAATTCATTAGGATTTAATCTGCGGGGTCCATTTCCTGCTGATGCATTCTTTGCAAATAGGACTTACAAAAAATTTGATATCACAGTTTCAATGTATCATGATCAGGGACTTATTCCTTTTAAGATGATCTCTTTTGAAAAGGGAGTGAATTATACCGGAGGATTGAACATAATCAGAACTTCACCGGATCATGGGACTGCATTTGATATTTCCGGCTTAGGAAAAGCAAATCCGGAAAGCACCATTGAAGCAATTAAGCTCGCAGAGAAACTTTCCGGATAATATCTTACTAAAACTATTTATCTTTTAAGAAGGAAGTTCAGAATTTTTTTCCAGTCCTTTTCAAAGTCATATTCAAACCTGTCGTCAGGGTTGCACTCAAAAGCTTTTTCAAGCGTTTCGATCGCGGCATCCAATTCCTGATTCATTAAAAGAATTTTTGATTTTTCATAATAAGGTTCAGCCCACTTAGGATTAAGATGGATCACTTTATCAAATGCCTTAAGTGAAAGATCAAATACTTTAGCATCAAACAAAGCACATCCATAGTCATACCACGCATCATAATTAGAAGCCTCAAGCTTTACAACCATTTCATAGCTCTTAATCGAATCTTCAACTCTGCCTAATGCATGCTCAGAATCAGCTTTGAGATACCAGATCTCTGAATAATCCTTACACAATATCAGTGCGGAATTAAAATCTTCAAGAGCTTTTTCATAGAGGTTAAGATTAAAGAAACAATTACCTCTTCCGTAATATGATTCGTAGTTTTGCGGATCGATTTTTATGGCTTCCGTGAAATGAATCGTTGCAGTTTCATATTCTCCAAGCTCTTCAAATGCGTTGCCCATATTATGCAGCGAATAAGAATCGGTCTTCTTCAGCTCAAGAGCTTTCTGATAACATTCAATCGCTTTGTAAAGTCTGCCGATTGACGCATAAGCATTGCCGCAATTATACCATGCAGATGCAAAATTGCTTCTCAACGCGAGACAAGTTTCATAGCTTTCGATGGCTTTCAGATATTTACCCAATCTGTTCAGAACAATACCTCTGTTATACCATGCAGTATAATTCATCGGTGAATACTTCAGATGCTCGTCGTAGGAATTTACTGATTCCTGAAGCATATCCAAAAAATCGAAGCAGTAACCAAGTTCATAGTAAGAATCTTTATGCTCCTTGTCTACTTTAAGAACTTTTTCAAAACAATCCGCGGCTTCAATGAATTTTTCCATTTTTTCATAGGTAAGCCCCATATTGAAAACAGCATCAATATTCTCCGGCTCCATTTCAATTGCTTTTATAAAGCAATCCAGAGCCAGATCAAATTTTTCAGAATTATCTAATGTAATACCTTTGTTTATATAAATTTCTACGTCTGTAGGGTCAAGCAGTATTGCTTTTTCGAAGTACTCAATAGCTTCATCAAATTTACCAAGGCTATCAAGGATAAGCGCTTTTTTATGCCATGCTTCAGTGGAGTAAGGATAAATATCAAGAAATACATTTACATAGTTTAAAGCTTTTTCAAATTCGTTATTATCAAAATAAAAATTGATAATTTCTTCTAAATTTTCCGAATCAAAACTCTTTTTTGCTTCTTCTTCGAGCTTTAAAATCTTTTCCAGCTCTTCACTTTTCTTGTTTTTTTTCTGTCCGTTATTTGCTTCCTCATCTCCAAAAAAATCAAGACTCTCAAAATCATTCATAACAATCTCCTTTGAAGTTTAGTGGTATCCATAATTATTTTTGAATGAAATTAGATAAAACTCTGTATTAAGTCAAGTAATTATTGACATATATAAAAATTTTTGGACTAAATTTATGGGGTTGAGGACAAATCACAATGAATTAGAACAACATCCGTCCAAAACAATGTGATTTAGAAAATGAAATTTTATTTTCTTAGAAATCTCGCCCGCGTTGGTGTTCCAAAAAATTGCAGAAGTCTGTTAAAAATTGATAATATATTCATTGCAATTTTTTGGTCACCAACGCGCATGTCTCACAGTAGGGGTTAAGAATAGTTATATTTATATTCTGTTACCAAAGTATCAAATCCGGAAATTATATTCCACATTTTTATTACTCTCCCGCGGATTCAATTGTAAATTTGTAAATGTGCAATAGAGGAGTTGGTGGGTGGGTTTAAAACAATTTTCATTGTTCGGAGACACGGAGGAAATATGTTTTTTCCGTTCCCGTTGTGTCTCCGCAGTTAATGAGTTCGTTAATTAAATTGATTATAAACATTTGCGGTGAGACACAGCGGAGACGGTAAACGAAATTATAAATCTCTCTTTCCTCGCTCTCCTTAGTATTCAAAATCCTTTCTCAAATCATCTAATTTAGAAAACTCTAAGGTCTGAGAACGAACTTTTTCTAAAAATTTCAAGGCACTATCAACTGAATACTCCTCTTTACATTTTGCTAATCCAATAACTATTTCAGTCATTTGCGTCTTGCATTTGCCTAATGCTTTTTTAAAATATTTTTCAGCCAATTTACTATTATCCATAATTGCATAATAAAAATATCCAATTTCAATTAAAGCATAAATAGAATTTTCATCTATTAATAGTGCCCTTTTATACAACTTTTCGATATCATCTAACTCATAATCTCCAAAATCACTTAACTGTAAAATTCTTGCTTTTAGAATTGATAATTCAGGACTTAAAATATTTTTCGCCTCTGCATTCTCAATTAATTTAAATGCTTCCTCAAATTTTTTTTCTTTTATAAATTGTCGGATTTTAGAAAGTATTCTATCCATTTTTATTAATTTAAAATTAAAAAACTATTTATCACTGAGTCTATCTTGTTCTTCAATCAGTTTCTTCATTTTTTTGGCAGCTTCTTTTAAAGGATTCGCTTTTTCTTTGGATATCTTTAAAATTTCTTTATTAAGAGTTATCTGCCAATTTTTCCTTCCAACTCGGTTCTCTTTGCAGTTTTCCTTGTACCAA
This sequence comes from bacterium, assembly GCA_034439935.1. Lineage (GTDB taxonomy): Bacteria > Bacteroidota > Ignavibacteria > Tepidaquicellales > Tepidaquicellaceae > JAGPCH01. Next base: position 900 of record JAWXBH010000001.1, on the reverse strand, counting down.
CTCCCTTGCTGATTTCTCAAGTTTTCTTGAGTTCTTATTTTAAATGCGTGTTTCCCTTTTGAGTTGTCAATTGTGTAAACATTAACAATAATTTCTTCAGTTGTATATCGAGGATATAGTTCTTCATTAGACAATCTCTGTTCTTCAATAAACTCAATATACTTTGCAACATCCCCTAATTGACTTGGATTTACTAATGAACCTAAGATTATACCAACCGGATTCAATGAAACTCCTGCCAAAGGGGCTGCTATTTTGACAGTTTGAACAGCAGTATTTTTTATGACTTCCCATACTAAAGTTTGCCTCCCGTCTGGATCAACTAATATCAAAGGATTCCTCAACACATAATTATAAGGACTAAAATCATAATGCTTCTCCATCAGCGGATCAATACTCGTCCAATTAGCTATCCTCGCATCATAATACCTCGCCCCAAAATAATCATAATTATTCTCCTTATCTCTTTCCTTTCCTGTAAATTTAAATTTACTCTCATCACTCTGATAACTTCTTCCATCAAGCAGATATCCCCAGGCATCATAGTCTTGTGCAGAAATCAAACTATTTGGAGAATTTACAACTGCTCTCACTGAACCCAAATGATCTTTATAGTAATAATAAGGAACATCATTTTTTATTTAGTGAAGTCTTAAATTACCTGTAAAAAGTAACAAGAAAAATGGCGCTGCTTTTCTTAATTTTGAATAATAAACCGTTCAAAATAAATTAAACAAAAGAAAGGAAACAACGCCATGAGAAATAAAATACTTCCGTCAGAAAAGATAAGCAATGAATTATCAGAGTTATTTTCAAAAGGTACAGAAGCACAGGAAGATTTACTGGGAATGATCTTAAAGAAGTCCTTACAGAAGACAGTTCAGGAGCTTTTAGAAGAAG